>NZ_JBSFFY010000009.1:0-220161 GCF_053596315.1 Streptomyces sp. NPDC001732 | reverse complement strand
GCCTCCTGCGCATCCGACGACCAGGTCCGCGCATCCCCACCAGATCACTCACACACCGTCAACGAGCATGAACCCAAAGCGTTTCGGATCAATAAGGCCGGGCAGCCGGTCATCGTAGTTGGAAGCCGCGCGAACGGTAGCGCCAACTCGGCATCGGACTGGGATTACATTTTGTCTGGCCCGTCGAGGTCCCGGCATAGTCAGCAGAGCTCCCTGCCAAGGGGGACCGGGGATGGCGAAGGAAGTGGCCGAGGGCGCGACTTCTGGCAGAACTACAATCCAAGTCGGCCGGACTATGCAGAATTGGACCCGAGTAAGCCCTATGTCATATTCGAGCCCCGGAGCCGGTGATCAATTGAAAGCCTCGGAGCGAATCATCAACGAGGTTGCCCAGGGTCTCCTTGGCTTGGAGCAGGGGGTGAGCTGGTTCTCTTCCCTGGAGCAGGTCGAGCAAAAGGCGGTACTGCATGAAGTAGTTCGCCACTCCATGCAGGCCCACGCAACGGCGGAGGACGGCCGAGAGGGCGTTTTGCGATCCGGAGTGAAGCCGACAGCAAATCCCGCTGTTCTGATCGTCAGGGAACCGCTACTCCAGCAAATGGGAAAGATTATTAATCTTCCTCAAGCTGAGTACGTGAAGGCATTCCGCGTCCTCCTTTCCACTTTCGTCGTGGCGGATACGCGGCGGAGAGAGCTGGAGTGTCGAGGAAGTTGCAGCCACGCTTGGCATAACCTGACGTAGGAGTGATCGGCGGGCCTTGCGGCCTCTCGGCAGCGCCATCAAGTACCGGTCACCACGTCTACCTGAATTCGGGGCGGCGTACAAAATGGGAGCCCCCACCAGGTGCGTGCCTGGTGGGGGCTCCCGGTCGTTTGACGGCAACGGTGACGGCAACGTCAGCGGATGATTGTCGTGGAGGGCGGGTCTCCTTGGTCGTCGTTGCCCGTGCCGAGTACGTCGTTGAGGGTGTCGATGGCATGGCGTTGGAGGCGGAGTCGTACGTGGGCGTAGACGCCGGCGGTGACGCCGATGTGGGTGTGGCCGAGGAGTTCTTTGATGACGACGAGGTCGACGCCCTGTTCCAGGAGCAGGGTCGCGGTCGAGTGTCGGAGGTCGTGGAAGCGGATGCGGCGGAGTCCGGCCCGGTTGAGGAGTCGGCCGAAGCGGCGGGTGAGGTTGGCGGGGTCGAGAGGGCCGCCGGTCGGGGTGGTGAAGACGAGCCCGCTGTCTGACCAGGCAGTCCCGGCGACTCGACGTTCCTCCTGCTGGCGTTCCTGGTAGTTCTTGAGGGAGTGGACGCATTCGGTGGGGAGGGCGATGCGGCGTTCGGAGGCGCGGGTCTTGGTGTGCAGGGTGGTCAGGCCGCCAGTGCGGGTGCGCTGGAGGGAGCGGTGGATGGTGGCGGTGCCGCCGTCGAGGCCGAGGTCTTCCCAGTGGAGGCCGAGGAGTTCGCCCTTGCGGAGTCCGGTGCGCCGGGCGAGTTCGTACAGGGCGTGCAGCCGGTCACGGGTGGCCGCATGAAGGAGTCGCCGGGCTTCGGCGGCGGTGAGGGGCTGGAAGCGTCTGGGTCGGGGCGCGGCGGTCTTGACGTTCCGGGCGACGTTGCGCGGCAGCTCATCCTCGCGGACGGCGTGCTCCAGGGCGGACTTGAGGACCGCGTGAACGTACGTCACGGTCAGCGGCGACAGCGACTTGCCGCAGCACTGGTCGATGGCGCAGCAGAGCCGTCGGTTCGCGTCCTGGTCCTGGGCGCAGCACTGGCAGGTGGTGCGGAGTCCGTCGAGGAAGGTGCGGACGTCGCGGGCGGTGAGCCGGGCGAGCTTCTTAACGCCGAGTCCGGGGAGGAGATGGAGGCGGATGCAGGCGGCGTAGCGGGTGTGGGTGTTCTCCCGGAGGTGATGGACGGCGACGTTGTCCAGCCAGTACGTCACGTAGGCACCCACGGTGCTGTCGGTCGCAGCGATGGGAAGGCCGCGGTTGCTGGCGGCGATCTTCTCGGTGAGCTTGGACAGCGCGTCTTTGCGGGTGGTGCCGTAGACGCGGATGCGCTTGCGGGTGTTGACGGGGGCCAGCACGTATCCGGCGGCTTCCCAGCGTCCGTCCTTGCGCTGGTAGACGGTTCCGTCTCCGTTCGTGCGGGTGCGGGTGCGGGTGCGGGTGCGGGTGCGGGTGCGGGGGCGGCGGGACGGAGCGGGGCGGGGTGTCATTAGGAAGCTTCCTGTTCGAGGCGGATGCGGATGAAGTCGGTGAGCGCGTGGGTGGGGATGCGGCGGGCGCGGCCGAGGGTGATCGAGGGGAGCTGGCCGGAGCGGAGCAGGTCGTAGACGGCCGAGCGGCCGAGCTGGAGACGGGCCATCACCTGCGGCACCGTAAGCAGATCCAGCACCGGTGCCGCTTCCGAGCGGAGGACGGCAAGAGGGGCCGACGCCATCAGCAGCCCCCTTCGGCCGCGAACTGCCGTTCCAGTTCTTTGCGGTGCCAAACGTGGGCGGCGAGGAGTCCGGCGCCGGGGCTGTAGCCCGAGCCGTGGTAGGCCCAGTACCCGACGACGAGAGTGGTGGTCAGGTCGATGTCGGACAGTCCGGCGTGGGCGCGGGCCTGTTGGGTGCACCAGGCGCGGCGAGTGTCGCGCAGCGCGCCGAGGGTGGTGGAGTAGCTGCGGGATTTGGTGGAGAAGTGGCCGCGGAAGCCGAGCATGTGCGCCCACTTCCAGAGCTTGAGGCGCGCGAACTCGGGCAGCCTGCCCAGTTCCCAGCAGGTGCGGATCATCTGCCGGACATGCCGGGCGACGGCGAGCCGGGGCAGGGTGTCCGTGGGTTCGTGGAGCTTGCGGCAGAGGACAGGGGCGGATGTCGCCGCTGCGGTGGTGGGGCGGTTGTGGACGGGGCCGAAGGGCGGCTGGGCGAGGGTCACGAAGACGTGGGGTGGGTGCGGACGCTGTCGGGCACGTTCTTGTCACCGGACGTCATGGGTCACATCACATACCGCATGTCCCGTTTTGCGGGATGAGGGCGGAACGTCCCACTGGCTGTGCACACGGCCTCTACATAGAGTCCTGCGGGATTCCCTTTTTCCGGGAATCTTCATCTTCTCGGGACCGGGGTGGACCGACGCCAGTGGATTCCGACTGAACGGTGTCGATTCCTGAAGACCCGGACGGGCGGGCGGTGTGTGGAGGGGTGTTGGTGCAGGAAGCCGAACAGTCATCCGTTCCCGGGGTGCGCCGGGTGCTCGGTCGGATCGGCCGATGCCTCCTGGCGTATCTGCTCCTGCACGCCACGGCGTGGGTGATCATCTCGCTCTTGGTTCCGTGGGAAGACTCCACCGAGCAAATGGTGGGGACCAGCCTCGGCATGCTCGCCCTCATCGGCCTTCCGACGCTTCTTCTCGCGATCCTGGCGGGCTTGGGGCACAGAAAGATGGCGACGGCCCGGTTCCGGGGGGTACTGGTGGTTCCGATGCTGGTGTTCGTCTGGCCGTGTCTGGCCGGCAGCACGGCCGAGCCTCTGCTGGTCGAATTCGTGGCCCAGCTCGTGTTCGCCTGCTTCCTGATGCCCGTACCGCTCGTGCCCGAGAAATGGGTGGAGGAGCCCCACTGAACCGGTGAGACTCGCTCCACCGGGGCGTGAGACGTCCTCCGGCGGTTCCGGCGGTCACGGCTTCGCCCCGGGCGAGGCCCGCGCCGCTTTGCCTGCTCCGGGGTGCAGGAAGAGGAAAGCGGCGGTTTCTGGTCGATCTTGCCGGTGATGTTCCGGTCGGTGTGTCGGCCGGGCGGCCGGGCAGTGCCGGGGTTCCGTCGAGGGTCGCGCCCCCGGCGGACGTGCCGGAACGCCCAGTTCACATGGGCCGTACCCTCGAAGTGGCGAGGCAGCTTACCCGTCTTGCAACCACATAACACTCCTTCACACCATCCTTTGTTCGTCTATGTGGCTGAACTTTTCTTGTTTCATGGTCAGTTGAAGGGGGAAGGGCCGTACCCTTCGCCAGGTGAACCAGTTGATGTCCCGCGATTCCGACGCCGAGCCGACGCCTCACGGTGAACAGCTTCCCGGCACCCTGCCCGAGGACCTGCGTGCCGAGCTGATCGCCTTCCGACGCGACCTGCACATGCACCCCGAGCTCGGTAACCAGGAGTTCCGCACCACCGCGGCCATCAGGGCCCGGCTGGAGAAGGCCGGTCTCCGGCCCCGGGTGCTCTCCACCGGAACCGGACTCATCTGCGACGTGGGCACGCGGGACGACTCCACCCCGCCCGTCCTGGCCCTGCGCGCCGACATCGACGCCCTGCCCATTCCGGACACCAAGAGCGGCGTCCCGTACCGCTCCACCGTCCCCGACCGGGCCCACGCGTGCGGGCACGACGTCCACACCACCGCGGTCCTCGGCGCCGGTCTCGTGCTCGCCGGCCTCGACCGGCAGGGGCTGCTGCCGAACCCGGTGCGGCTGATCTTCCAGCCGGCCGAGGAGGTGCTGCCCGGCGGGGCGCCCGAGGCGATCCTGTCCGGGGCGCTGGAGGGCGTCGGGCGGATCATCGGGGTGCACTGCGACCCGAAGGTGGACGTGGGCCGGATCGGGCTGCGGGTCGGGGCGATCACTTCGGCCTGCGACCGGCTGGAGGTCTCCCTCGACGGACCGGGCGGCCACACCGCCCGCCCGCACCTGACCACCGACCTGGTCACCGCCGCCGCCAAGGTGGCCACCGAGGTGCCCGCGCTGCTGGCCCGCCGGGTCGACGCCCGCGCCGGTCTCGCCGTCACCTGGGGACGGCTGGAGGCGGGCCACGCCTGCAACGTGATTCCGCAGCACGCCGAGCTGTCGGGCACCGTCCGCTGCCTGGAGCTGGCGGCCTGGCGGGAGGCGCCGGACCTGGTGCACGCCGCGATCGACGAGGTGGCCGGGATGCACGGAGCCAAGACCGTGATCAACTACATCCAGGGCGTCCCGCCCGTCGTGAACGACGCCGCCATGATCGACCTGCTCGCCGGGGCGATGACCGTACGCCGCGGAGCGCAGGCGATCGAGAGCACCGAGCAGAGCCTCGGCGGCGAGGACTTCTCCTGGTACCTGGAACACGTCCCCGGCGCCATGGCCCGCCTCGGCGTCCGCACCCCCGGCGACACCGCCCGCCTCGACCTGCACCGCGGCGATTTCGACGCGGACGAGGAGGCGATCACGGTCGCCGTCGAGCTCTTCACCGCGGCGGCGCTGCTCGACGGCCGCGTCGACTGAACGGGAAGAGAAGAACGGGGACGGGCGGGAAGGGCGTGGAGGACAGGACCGGGCGGGGGCGTCGGCGGTCCGCCGACGCCCCCGCCCGGTCCCGCACGCCCCGAAGGGCCCCCGGATGCGGGTCGGCCCCGTTTCCCGACCACCCGAACGGCCCCTTTCGTGCACCGGGTACCGTGTTGTCGAGCCCTTCGCTACCTCCGTGTTGCCCAATGGCAACCACCCGTAGTCGGGTGCGTCACCTCTCGTTCGCGACGATCCGATAACGGCTTCCGTACGGGGCTTTATCTGACATCTACGCGCGTTACGATCGCCGCGAAACCAGCGCCGGAAGAGGCGCTTCGGTCAGGTTTGAAGGAGCCTTCCCTTGCGCCGGATCACCCGGATTGCCACCGTGGGCCTTGCGTCCGCGGCGCTCGCACTCAGCGCCACGGCCTGTGGCAGTAAGACGTCGTCGGATGCTGGTTCCGACTCCAAGGAAGCCAAGACGGCCATCGCGTACGACGTCGGCGGTCGCGGCGACCAGTCGTTCAACGATGCCGCCTACGAGGGCCTGGCCAAGGCCGAGAAGGAACTCGGCTTCAAGGGCACCGAGGCCGAGCCGTCGGACGGCGAGGCGGACGCCGACAAGGTGCAGCGCCTCACCACGCTGGCCCGCGCCGGCAACAACCCCGTGATCGGTGTCGGCTTCGCGTACGCGCCCGCCATCAAGAAGGTCGCGGCGAAGTTCCCGAAGACCACCTTCGGCATCATCGACGACGCCTCGGTGACCGGCAAGAACATCGCCAACATGGTCTTCAACGAGGAGCAGGGCTCGTACCTCGCCGGTGTCGCGGCGGCCAAGGTGACCAAGTCCAAGACGGTCGGCTTCATCGGCGGTGTGGAGACCCCGCTGATCAAGAAGTTCCAGGCGGGCTTCGAGCAGGGCGTGAAGGACACCGACCCGTCGGTGAAGGTCCTGCCGCAGTACCTGACCCAGCCGCCGAACTTCGACGGCTTCTCCAAGCCCGACCTCGGCAAGGCCGCCGCCCAGGGCCAGCTCGACAAGAAGGCCGACGTCATCTACGCGGCGGCCGGTCTGGCCGGCTCCGGGGCCATCGAGGCCACCGCGAAGGCGGGCAAGTGGGCCATCGGTGTGGACTCCGACCAGTACAACCAGAAGGGTCTGGCGCAGTACAAGGACCAGATCCTGACCTCGGTCACCAAGGACGTCGCGGACTCCGTCTACAACCTGATCAAGTCGGTCAAGGACGGCAAGCCGCAGTCCGGTGAGGTCCGCTACGGCCTGGACAAGGACGGCGTCGGCCTGGCCGACTCCAACCCGGCCTTCACCAAGATGACCGACGTCGTCGCCGCTGTCGACAAGGCGAAGAAGGCCATCATCGACGGCAAGGTCACCGTCAAGACCACCCCGTAACGGCACCTGCCGTACGACTGGTGTCCCCGGGCCCGGAGCGCACATCGCCGCTCCGGGCTCATGGGGTGTTCGTCCCGAGAAGTTCCGCCCGCCAGGCGCCTCTCCGGCACGGGACCGACCCCGGTCCTCCTCGTGCTGCGAACAGGCGTCTTACGATTCGGCAGCGCTACGCGTGTAGACGGCCCTCCGGCGCGATAACTTCACCCCGCCCCTGCCCCTCCGCCCCGCTCCTGTCCGGCCAAGGAGAGTGCGTCATCAACGCGTCCAGCCCCCCCGCCGTAGAACTGCACGGCATCACCAAACGCTTCCCCGGTGTCGTCGCCAACCGGGACATCGACATCACCATCCGCAAGGGCACGGTGCACGCCCTCGTCGGTGAGAACGGTGCCGGCAAGTCCACCCTGATGAAGATCCTCTACGGCATGCAGAAGCCGGACGAGGGCACCATCACGGTCGACGGGACCGAGGTGACGTTCGGCAGCCCGGCCGATGCCATCGGCTGCGGCATCGGCATGGTGCACCAGCACTTCATGCTCGCCGACAACTTCACCGTCCTGGAGAACGTGGTTCTCGGCGGTGAGAAGCTGCACGGCATCGGCTCCGCCGCCCGCAAGAAGATCATGGAGATCTCGGACGCGTACGGTCTGGGGGTCCGGCCCGACGCCCTCGTCGAGGACCTCGGCGTCGCCGACCGCCAGCGCGTGGAGATCCTCAAGGTCCTCTACCGCGGTGCGCGCATCCTCATCCTGGACGAGCCGACCGCAGTGCTCGTGCCGCAGGAGGTCGACGCGCTCTTCGACAACCTGCGCGAGCTCAAGGCCGAGGGCCTGACCGTCATCTTCATCTCGCACAAGCTGGGCGAGGTCCTGTCGGTCGCCGACGACATCACGGTGATCCGCCGCGGCACGACGGTCGGCACCGCGGACCCGGCCAACACCACCACCAAGCAGCTCGCCGAGCTGATGGTCGGCAGCGAGCTGCCCTCTCCCGAGACCCGTGAGTCCACGGTGACGGACGTTCCGATGCTGCGCGTCGAGAACCTCGCGCTCACCGTGACCGATCCGGACGGCGCCGTACGTGACGTGCTGGCCGGCATCGACCTCACCATCCACAAGGGCGAGGTCCTGGGCATCGCCGGTGTGGAGGGCAACGGCCAGACCGAGCTGATCGAGGCCCTGATCGGCATGCGGGCCCCCGACGCCGGAGTGATCACCCTCGACGGCGAGGACATCTCGCACACCCCCACGCGCAAGCGGCGCGAGAGCGGCATCGGCTACATCCCCGAGGACCGCCACCGGCACGGCATGCTGCTGGAGGCGCCCCTCTGGGAGAACCGTATCCTCGGCCACGTCACGGAACGCCCCAACAGCCGGGGCGGACTGCTGGACATCAAGGCGGCCCGCGCCGACACCGAGCGGATCGTGCGCGAGTACGACGTCCGCACCCCCGGCATCGAGGTCACCGCGGCCTCTCTCTCCGGCGGCAACCAGCAGAAGCTGATCGTCGGCCGGGAGATGAGCCACGACCCGAAGTTCCTGATCGCCGCCCACCCCACCCGCGGTGTGGACGTCGGCGCACAGGCGCAGATCTGGGACCAGATCCGCGAGGCACGCCGGGAGGGTCTCGCCGTCCTGCTCATCTCGGCGGACCTGGACGAGCTGATCGGGCTCTCCGACACCCTGCGCGTCATGTACCGCGGTCGGCTGGTCGCGGACGCCGACCCGGCGACCATCACCCCGGAGGAACTGGGCTCGGCCATGACCGGCGCCGCCACCGGTCATCTCGAGGCAGCACCGGAGGACGAGGACCGATGAAGAAAATCGACAAGGACCGGCTGATCCTGGGCTTCGCCGGCCCCGTTCTCGCCCTGGTCGTCGCCTTCGCGCTCACCACCGTGGTGCTGCTCGCCTCGGGCAAGAACCCGTTCGAGCCGTACCGGCTGATGTTCGACTCGGCGGGCTACGTCGACGTGCAGGTGCTGATCATCAACCAGGCGGGCACGTACTACCTCGCCGCCCTCGCGGTCGCCATCGGCTTCCGGATGAACCTCTTCAACATCGGTGTCGACGGCCAGTACCGGCTCGCCGCGATGATGGCCGCGCTGGTCGGCGCGAACGTCGACCTGCCGGGAGCGCTGCAGATCGCGCTGATCGTGATCGTCGCGATGCTGGTCGGCGCCTTCTGGGCGGGCATCGCCGGATTCCTCAAGACCACCCGGGGAGTGAGCGAGGTCGTCTCGACGATCATGCTCAACTCCATCGCGACCGCGCTGATCGCCTGGCTGATCCTGCCGAAGAACTTCGGCGTGCAGCCCGCCGGCTCCAACAACCTGACCACCGGCGACCTCCCGGAGTCCGCCTGGTTCCCCGGTCTGTCCATGGGCGCGGAGGCGGGGGAGATCTACGGCTTCACCTTCGTCGCGGCCGCCTGCGGTGTCGTCTACTGGTTCGTCCTGAACCGCACCCGCTTCGGTTTCGACCTGCGGGCCACGGGTGAGAGCGAGAGCGCCGCCCAGGCCTCCGGCGTGGACGCCAAGAAGATGATCCTCACCTCGATGCTGATCTCCGGTGCCGTCGCCGGCCTCGCGGGCATGCCGACGCTCCTCGGTGACGCGCACACCTACAGCCTCGACTTCCCGACCGGGATCGGCTTCACCGGCATCACCATCGCCCTGCTCGGCCGGAACAACCCGATCGGCATCGCCTTCAGCGCCCTGCTGATCGCCTTCCTGGACAAGTCGTCCGCCTCGCTCGACCAGTTCGGGTACGAGAAGGAGATCGCCACGATCATGCAGGGGCTGATCGTGATCTCGGTCGTCGTCAGCTACGAACTCGTGCGCCGTTACGGAACCCGCCGCCAGCAGCAGAAGGTCGGCGAGGAACTCGCCGCCGGCCATGCCCTCAAGACCGAGAAGGAGGCCGCACTGTGAGCGCAACCCAGGTTTCCGCCGCGAGCGTCGCCCCCAAGAAGGGCGGCGGTCGCCGCAAGCTCACCCTGCCCGTCATCCTGCTGATCATCGCGGGCGGGCTGGCGCTGGTCTCCCTCGTCCGCCTGATCAGCGGCGCCAACGACGTGACGTCCGTGGGACAGGTGGCGGGCGCGCTCGAACTGGCGGTCCCGATCGGTCTCGCCGGGCTCGGCGGTCTGTGGGCCGAGCGCGCGGGCGTCGTCAACATCGGTCTCGAAGGCATGATGATCCTGGGCACCTGGTTCGGTGCCTGGGCCGGGTTCCAGTGGGGCCCGTGGGTGGGCGTCCTGTTCGGCATCGTCGGCGGCGCCCTCGGCGGTCTGCTGCACGCGATCATCACCGTCACCTTCGGGGTGAACCACATCGTCTCCGGTGTGGCCATCAACATCCTCGCGGTGGGACTGACCCGCTACCTCTCCAACTACGCCTTCGAGGGCGTCGAGGGCGGTTCGTCCAAGCAGTCCCCGCGGATCGAGGCGATCGACCGGATCACCATTCCAGGGCTGTCGGACTGGCTTCTCGACCTCCAGCAGAAGCACTGGTTCCTCGTCTCCGACATCGCCGGGGTCGTCGGTGGCCTGATCACCAACCTGTCCTGGCTGACCGTCGTCGCACTGCTGCTGATCCCCGGCACCTGGTGGGTGCTGTGGCGCACCTCGTTCGGGCTGCGGCTGCGCTCCTGCGGCGAGAGCCCGGTCGCCGCCGAGTCGCTCGGCGTCAACGTCTACAAGTACAAGTACATCGCCGTCGTCGTCTCCGGCGGTCTGGCCGGACTCGCCGGTGCCTTCCTGGCGATCGTCTCCACCGGCATCTACCAGGAGAGCCAGACCGGTGGCCGCGGTTACATCGGTCTCGCCGCGATGATCTTCGGCAACTGGATGCCGGGCGGGATGGCGCTCGGCGCGGGCCTGTTCGGCTTCACCGACAGCCTCAAGCTGCGCGGCGGTGCCGAGAACGTGCACGCGATGCTCCTGCTGCTCGCGATCCTGCTGGTGGCCGCACTGCTCTGGCAGCTGTACCGGAAGAAGTACGTGGCAGCGGTGATCTCCGCCGCCGTCTCCGCGCTGCTCTTCACCTGGTACGCGCTGACGGACCAGGTGCCGAGCCAGTTCGTCGACGCGGCTCCCTACGTCACGACGCTGCTCGTCCTCTCGCTCTCCGCGCAACGGCTGCGCATGCCGAAGGCGGACGGCCTCGTCTACCGGAAGGGCCAGGGCAAGTGACGGCCGCCGCGGAGGTCGACTGGGAGGCGCTGCGCAGCGCCGCACGGGCCGCCATGGCGCATGCGTACGTGCCGTACTCGCACTACCCGGTCGGCGCCGCGGCCCGGGTCGACGACGGCCGTACGGTCTCCGGCTGCAACGTCGAGAACGCCTCGTACGGGATCGGGCTGTGCGCCGAGTGCGGCCTGGTCTCCGAGCTGCACGCCACCGGCGGCGGCCGGCTGACCCACTTCACCTGCGTGGACGGGGCCGGCGAGATCCTGGTGCCGTGCGGCAGGTGCCGACAGCTGCTGTACGAGTTCGGCGGGCCGGAACTGCTCCTGGAGACGCCGGACGGGCTGCGCACGCTCGACGAGATGCTGCCGCAGGCCTTCGGCCCGGACCACCTGAAGTAGCGGGCGGGCACGACCCGTTCACCGTGGCCCTCCCGCCCCTCGGGAGGGCCACTCCCATCTCCACCCTCTATGCGCGTAGAGTCATTCGGGACTCTCGTGTACCGCATGCACGTATGTACGTACCGGCCGGAAGGACTCCCAGGACATGGACGCCATCTCCGTCATCCGCACCAAGCGGGACCGAGGCGAGCTGACCCCCGAGCAGATCGACTGGGTCATCGACGCGTACACCCGCGGCGAGGTCGCCGACGAGCAGATGTCCGCGCTGGCCATGGCGATCCTGCTGAACGGCATGAACCGCACCGAGATCGCCCGCTGGACCGCCGCGATGATCGCCTCCGGCGAGCGGATGGACTTCGCCTCGCTCTCCCGGCCCACCACCGACAAGCACTCCACCGGCGGCGTCGGCGACAAGATCACCCTGCCGCTCGCCCCGCTGGTCGCCGCCTGCGGCGCCGCCGTGCCGCAGCTCAGCGGCCGGGGCCTCGGCCACACCGGCGGCACGCTGGACAAGCTGGAGTCCATCCCCGGCTGGCGCGCCCACCTCTCCAACGCGGAGATGCTCGACGTCCTGGACACCACCGGCGCGGTCATCTGCGCCGCCGGTGACGGGCTCGCCCCCGCCGACAAGAAGCTGTACGCGCTCCGCGACGTCACCGGCACCGTCGAGGCCATCCCGCTGATCGCCAGCTCGATCATGTCCAAGAAGATCGCCGAGGGCACCGGCGCGCTCGTCCTGGACGTCAAGGTCGGCTCCGGCGCCTTCATGAAGACCATCGAGGACGCCCGCGAACTGGCCTCCACCATGGTCGCCCTGGGCACCGACAGCGGGGTGCGGACGGTCGCCCTGCTCACCGACATGGCCACCCCGCTCGGCCTGACCGCGGGCAACGCCCTGGAGGTGCGCGAGTCCGTCGAGGTGCTGGCCGACGGTGGCCCGAAGGACGTCGTCGACCTCACCCTCGCCCTGGCCCGCGAGATGCTGGACGCGGCGGGCCTCAAGGACGCCGACCCGGAGAAGGCCCTCGCCGACGGCTCCGCGATGGACGTCTGGCGCCGCATGATCTCCGCCCAGGGCGGCGACCCGGACGCGCCGCTCCCGGTCGCCCGCGAGCAGCACGTGGTCACGGCCCCGTCCACCGGCGTACTGACCCGCCTGGACGCGTACGACATCGGCGTCGCCGCCTGGCGCCTCGGCGCGGGCCGGGCCCGCAAGGAGGACCCGGTGCAGGCGGGCGCGGGCGTCGAGCTGCACGCCAAGCCGGGCGACACGGTCACGGCCGGCCAGCCGCTGCTGACGCTGCACACCGACACCCCGGAGAAGTTCGACTACGCGCTGAAGGCCCTGCCCGACGCGTACGACATCGCCCCGGCGGGCACGGCGTTCACCGCCACCCCCGTGGTGCGGGAACGTATCGCCTGACCTGCGGCTTTCCCATACGGGTGAACGGGACCGGCGGACCGCCGCCGGTCCCGTTCGGCATGCTGGACCCGGTGACGCACCGATGAGATGACGCACCGACAGGAAGAGACCGCCATGAGCGCACTCACCGGCGGTCCCGCTCCGGACCACGGCCGGGACTGGGACGACCTCGTCCGGATCCGGGAGGAGACGGACGCTCCCGAGGGCTGCAAGGTGGAGATCATCGAAGAGATCGTCACCGTGGCGCCGCCGCCGTCCAACGACCACAACACCACCGCGGAGCTGCTGCAGCGCAGGCTTTACAGCGTCATTCCGGAGGACCGGGGGATCTACCAGACACTCGGCGTCTCGGTACCGGGCCGGTCCGGGCTCTACATCCCCGACCTCGTCGTCGTACCGCGTGCCGTGGCGACCGGACCGGGCAACCGCGTCCCCGCCGAAGAGGCCCGGCTCGTCGTCGAGATCACCTCGAAGGCCAACGCCAACCACGACCGCGTCGGCAAGGTGCGCGGATGTGCGAAGGCCGGTGTCGAGCTGTTCCTGCTGCTCGACCCGTGGCACTCGGGCCGCCCCACCGCCACGCTGTACGGGGAGCCCGAAGGTGGTACCTACCGGGTGCTGGACACGGTCGAGTACGGGGAGAAGCTGACGCTGCCCGAGCCGTTCGGGCTCGTCCTGGACACCGGGGTGTTCCCGGTGGGCTGAGAAGCTCCCACGGGTGCGGTGCGGGGACGCGAACGGCCCGCCGGGGCGGAGGGATCCGTCCCGGCGGGCCGCTGTCGTGCGTGGGCGGGGGCCTGTCGGCTCACCGCCCGGGGTCGGTCACTTGCCGAAGTAGGCGTTGTAGATCGACACCGACGACTTGTTGCCCTTCTTGTCCGTGACGTTCGCCCGGTAGGAGATGGACTTCCCCTTCGCCGGGTTCTTCACGGAGAGCTTGCCCTTCTTCACCGTGGACTTCTTCCACGTCTTGCCGGAGTCGTAACTGACGTACACCGTCAGCGACTTGAGGTTCTTACCGGCGGCGGCACCCTGCACCGTCACGGGCACGGAAGCGGTCCGGCCGGCCGTGACCCTGCTGTCGGAGGTGACGTTGGGCGTGAACCGCACCGTGGAGACCGGCAGCATGGCCGGGGCCGAGGTCCGCTTGGAGCGGAAGGTCCAGCTCGCGTCGATCCGGGTGGAGACCGCGGAGAGCGCGGTGCTGCGCCGCACCGAGGTCGTCAGCCGGTAGTCGGCGACACCGGACGGCACGGTCATGGGGGTCTCGCCCGTCAGCGGGTCCTCGTTCTGGGCGAGCTTCTTGCCGTTGCGGTACAGGACCGTCTTGGCCGAACTGTAGGCGGAACCACCGATGTTGCCGCTTCCGTCGGCCATCAGCGGCAGCATGCCGATGATGTCGTTGCCGTCGCGGACGATGCCGTACTCGGAGTTGACCGCAGGGCCGAACACCGCGGTGTTGACCTTCTTCGTGTAGGACTTGCCCGCCTTGAAGGACTGCGGGGCGCCGAGGGAGTACTGCGCCTCGTACACCGGGTAGCCGTCCTCGTCGACCCCGCCGAGCTGGCTGAAGTCGAAGTTCCAACGCACCTTGTCGGCCGTGGAGACGTAGGCGGTGACGTTGCCGGGGACCTTGTGGAGGGACCAGGCCGACCAGCTGTTGTCCGAGCCGGGCAGCCAGCCCGTGGCGGCGATCTCACCGGTCTTGCCCTTGGCGGGCGAGCCGAGGGAGAGGCCGACCTTGGCCAGCTGCGCGGTGGTGTACTTCCGCTCGAAACCGGTGGCCGCCCGGGTCACCGGGCCGCCGGTCGCGATGTCGTACCGGGTCGAGGCGCCCTTGGACCAGCTGCCGAGCCAGTGCTGGGAGAGCGATCCGTCGGTCACCGCCGGGCCGAAGTGCGCGGTGCGGAAGTTCTTGTACGTGTCGAGGATCCAGCCGTAGGTGTAGGTGCCGGCGTCGGCCGCGAGCTGGAGGTCGGGCGCGGCCAGCAGGGACTTCGTCCCGGTGGCGGGCACGGTGATGTTCACCGGCTTCGCCTTGCGCGCGTCGAGCGTCACGGTGAGGTTCTTGGTGACGTCCAGCTTCGGCTGGGACAGCCAGTCGGTGCCCTTGACGTAGTCCTCGGGGTCCACGGTGACGGCCCCGTTCAGGGTGTAACCGCCCCTGGGGACACGGACCTTGGCCGTGCCGTCGGTGCTCGGGGGGGAGAGCCACTGGCCGATCGCCGTTCCGGAGAGGCCGAAGAGGTTGGTCTCGGCGAACTGGGCCGGCTTGCCGTCGCGCCCGATGGTCTTGACGGTGACGTCGTACGACTCGATCTCGCGCTCGACCGCGGCCGCCGTGCGGACGCTCTGGCCGCCGCCGGTCCCGACGACGTACGCGGAGTAGACGCCGTCCGCCGTGCCGCCGAGCCTGGTGTCCGCGGTCAGCGGCACGTCGGCGGTGCCGCCCGCGGGGACGGTGACCTTGTCGGCGCCGAGGGTGAAGAAGCCGGCCGGGGCGGGCTTGCCCTTCGGCCCGGTCGCGGTGACCGCGAGGTCGAGGGTGACGTCGCTGGTGCCGAGGTTGCGGTACGTCAGCTTCTTGGTGACCGGGGTGTCGTCGGTGTGCGGCCACTGCTGCAGGCCGAAGCTCACCGAGACCGGCTCGGCGACGACGGTCTGGGCGATCGCCCGGTCGATGGCGATCCGGCCCGTGCCCTGCTCGAACGGGGTGTACGCGCCCGGCTTCGTCGAAGCGGTGAGCGCGCCCTTGAGCTCGGCGTACTTCCACTCCGGGTGCTGCTGCTTGAGGAGCGCGGCGGCGCCCGCGACGTGCGGGGTCGCCATCGAGGTGCCGGAGATCGTCAGGTAGCCCGGCGGGTTCTGCCCGACCTCCTGGTCGATGGCGGAGCCGGGCGCGGCGGCTGCCGTGATGTCCACGCCGGGGGCGGTGACGTCGGGCTTGATCGCGCTGTCGCCGATGCGCGGGCCGCGGCTGGAGAAGTCCGCCAGGTTGTCCTTGTCGTCGACGGCGCCGACGGTCAGCGCGGCGTCCGCGCTGCCGGGGGAGCCGACGGTTCCGGCGTCGGAGCCCTCGTTGCCCGCCGCGATGGCGAACAGGACGCCCTTGTCGGCCGACAGCTTGTTGACCGCCTCTTCCAGCGGGTCCACCTCGGGGGTGTCGCTGCCGCCGAGGCTCAGGTTGATGATGTCGGCGCCCTGCGCGACCGCCCACTCCATCCCGGCCAGGATGCCGGAGTCGTCGCCGAAGCCGTCGTCGTCGAGGACCTTGCCCTCGATGAGCTTGGCGTCCGGGGCCACGCCCTTGAACTTGCCGCCCGACTTGGCGCCCGTACCGGCCGCGATCGACGAGACGTGGGTGCCGTGGCCGACCCGGTCCTTGGCATCCGGGGAGGCGGTGAAGTTCTTCGTGTCGAGGATCTGCCCCTGGAGGTCGGGGTGGGTGGCGTCCACTCCGGTGTCCAGAACGGCGATCTTGACGCCCTTCCCGGTGTAACCGGCCTTCCACGCGGCCGGGGTGCCGATCTGCGGGACGCTCTTGTCGAGGCTCGCCCTGCGCACGCCGTCCAGCCAGACCCGGTCGATCCCGGCGGCGGTGGTGAGTTGGCCTCCGCGTGAGGTCTTGCTGGTGAGTGCCTGCCAGATGTCCCGGGCGTCGCGCTGCGGGGTGATCACCGACTCGGCGTTCAGGGTCTTCAGGGTCCGGGCGACCCGGGTGGCGCCTGCGTCGTGGACCTCGGCCTTCGCGGTCGCGGCCTTCGCGCCCCGGTAGGCGACGATCAGCTTCAGGCCCGCCTTCTGGGCCCGGCGGTTCTCCGCGCGGCTCAGCTCGGTGACGTCGAACAGTCGGCGGTCCAGCTTCCCGGAGCTGATCAGCCGGTGTGCGTCGGCCGGGACGAGCAGGGTGTGGCCGTTGTGTATCTGGCGCTGCACGGGTATGTGCTCGCGGCCCTTGGCGGCGCGGAAGTCGACGATCCGGCCCTTGGCGTCCACCGTGACGCGGTCACCGGTGATCAGCGTCAACCGGTGCTGGGTCAGGGACTTGCCGCCGGTCGTCCGTGCGGTGTCGGGCTGTGCGACGGCCGGGCTGGTCATCCCGGCCGCGAGCGCCACGGCAGCGGCCATGGCGACGGTTGAAACACACGCATTTTTCACGTGTTTGCGCAACTCTCCCCCTGGAGAATCAGGCGGCCCCGAGGGCCACTGGTCAGTCGGCAGGGCGGGGACGCCGGTGCCGACCGGTTCACGTACCTAGAGGGGGAATTGAGCGTACGGGTTCACAGAAGTCGCACAGATAAACGAAGTTGACGAAAGATCATCGGTCCGGAATGGCTCGGGACGCCTCGGGGGTGCCTCGGGACGGCACTGTTCAGAGCAACCCCGGGGCCGGGTGGGGGCTGCGAGGGCATGACGGCCGAGGGGAAGCAGGGGGTGGAGAAGCGGGGAAGTGGAGAAGCGGGGAAGCGGGAGGAGCGGGATCGGGCAGCGATGAGTTTCGGCCGCCACATCGGTCTCTCCTGATGTGGAAGCCATGACCCCGATCGTTCTCGTCGTCACCGGCCGCGTCACCAGGGACGCGGTGCCGGGACTCTGTGCCGAGCTGGAAGCGTTGCTGTCCGGCCCCGACGGCGCCGCCCGCGCCCCGGAGGCCGGGGTGGACTGCGATGTGGGCGGGGTCGTGCGGGCGGACCTGGCCCTGGTCGAGGCGATCGCGCGACTGGGGCTCGTCGCGCGCCGGGCGGGCGGCCGAAGGCTACGACTGCGCAACACGCCCCCGGAGCTGCGGAGCCTGTTGGACCTGGTGGGGCTGGCCGACGTGGTGGACGTGACGGATGCGGGGGATGCACCGGGTGTGCTGGATCCGAGGGATGTGTCGGACGTGCCGGATGCGGGGTGCGGGACGGCAGCCGGGGAGGCCACGGGCTGAGCGACTCCGCTGCCCCTCCGCGTCCCGGCCTCTCCGCGTCCCGGCCTCTCCGCGTCCTGGGCCCTCCGGTCTCCGAGCCTCTCCGCCTCGGAGGCCGGAGGCGTCACCGGGGCGGAGAGGCCGGTGGCGGCGGGCTCACCCCTCCGCTGGGTCAGCCCCCGGCCACCGGCACCCCCAGTCGGCCACCAGCCCGTTCCGCACGCCGCGTCTCACCGGCGCGGCCTCATGCCGCCGCGTCGTCGTCGAGGTGGTCCGGCAGCCCGAAGAGCGGGAACCAGCGCGGCGTGTCCAGGAAGCAGTGCATCCCGGTGATGGAGCCCTCCGAGATGTCGATGACCTGCACCGCCCACGGCACGAACCCGGGCCCTTCCGGATTCGGCTTGTAGTGGGCGAACGCCGGGGTGCCGTTCGCGAACGTCGCCACCAGGCGGGAGCCCGCGCAGCTCGCGCCGATGGAGAGCATGAAGCCGGTGATGTCGTCGTGCCCCTGGAGCCAGAGGTCGAACGGCGGCATGGTCATCACGGCGTCCTCGTGGAGCAGCGCGGTCAGCGCCGCCATGTCGTACCCCTCGAAGGCCGCCACGTAACGCTCCAGGAGCTTGCGCTGCTCCTCGTCGAGCGGATTCGTGGTGTCCACGGGCTTCCCCTCGTGTTCCGTGAGGGTGGCCCGTGCCCGCTGGAGGGCGCTGTTGACGGAGGCGACCGAGGTGTCCAGCAGCTCGGCGACCTCGCTCGCCTTCCAGGCCAACACCTCGCGCAGGATCAGCACGGCCCGCTGCTTGGGCGGCAGGTGCTGGAGCGCGGCGACGAACGCGAGCCGCACCGACTCCCGCGCCACGGCGGCCTCCGCCGGGTCGGCCACCGTCGGCAGGATGCGTCCGTCCGGCATCGGCTCCAGCCAGGTGTTCTCCGGCAGCGGGTTGAGCGCCGCCTGGGCGAGCGGCGTCGGCCCTGTCAGATCGACGGGACGGGCCCGCTTGTTGCCCGCGTTCAGCATGTCCAGACAGACGTTGGTGGCGATGCGGTACAACCAGGACCGCAGCGAGGAACGCCCCTCGAACTTCTCGAAGTTCCGCCAGGCACGCACCAGCGTGTCCTGCACGGCGTCCTCCGCCTCGAAGGCCGAGCCGAGCATTCGGTAGCAGTAGCCGGTCAGCTCGACCCGGTGTCCCTCCAGACGGCTGCCGATGTCCGTCGTCGCCGTCAGATCACTCATCGCTCCACCCCTGTTGCGCTGTGCCACCGCCCACTTGAGCACTTCGGAAGCTACAGCAGGCCACTGACAACAGAGGCGGAAAGCGCCGAAGCCGCCCCTGCGCCGGCCGCATCCCAAGCGGGTTCCAGCCATGTTCGCGGCGGATTCCGACCGGGCTCCGGGGCGCGGCCGGGACGGATCAGGGGCGGCTCGGGGACGACTCCGGACCCGGTCGGCCGGGTCGGCCGGGCCGGGATCAGGTGCCGGGCTTGCGCCCGTACACGTAGACGTCGTCGCCGTTCCTCAGCAGTTTCCAGTAGGACTTCGCGTCGGCGGACCGCATGTTGACGCAGCCGTGCGACCCCGGCGGGTTCCACATCTTCACGCCCACCGAGTGGAACGCCTGCCCGCCGTCGAAGAACTGGGCGTACGGCATGGCCACGTGGTAGATCGACGAGACGTGGTCGATGTGCCGCCAGTAGATCTTCGTCGACCCGGTGCGGGTCTCGTAGCCGTTGCGTCCGGTCCGTACCGGCACGGGGCCGAACTTCAGCTTGCTGCCGTCCTGGATCCAGCTCAGCTGCCGGGTCAGGTCGACGCACGCGATGCGCCCCTTGTTGGTGGGGCACTTCTTGGCCTTGTTCGGGTTCTTGCCGGCCGCCTTCTGGGCCGTGAGCGTCTTCATCGTGCGCCAGGTGACCGGTCCCGCGTACCCGATGGTGGGGGTGACCCCGTACGTGCTCTGGAACGACCGGATCGCCTTGCAGTCGGCCGACGACTGCTTGCCGTCGACCGGCCGGTGCAGGTATTTCTCGACCTGCTTCTGGTACGGCCCGGTGGACGTCGTGCAGGACGCCGCCTGCGCCGATCCGCCGGTACCGAGGATCAGGGCAGGCACCGAGGTCAGCCCCGCGACCGTCAGCGCGATGCCGCGCCGCAGCCGTACTCCCCGTATGTTCCCCGCGACTCCCATGTACGCCAACTCCCCTTCGCGCGCCGTGAGGTGTTTCCGCCTGCTAGACGCGCGTCGGGGAGTCGATGGTTGTGCGCCGGGCGTCTCGGTTCTGCACGGGCGTCGAATTCCGGCCCCGTACCAGTACTGGTTCCCGGTCCGGTGCGGGCACCGGCTTCCGGCCCCGTACGGGCACCGGTTCCCGGCGCAATGCGGGAGCCGGTACCCGTACGAGTACCGCCAAGTGCGCTGCCGGGGCTCAGGCCCGTGCGGACGCCACCGGTGCGAGCCGGAGCCGCTCGGCGCGGGCGACCCGCGAGCCGTACAGCGTGATCGAGACGACGCCGAGGACCGCGAACAGCCCCAGCGACACGGTCCCGGCCCAGCCGCCCGCGTGGAAGGCGACCGCACCGAGCGTGCCGCCCGCGCTGGAACCCAGGTAGTACGCGGACTGGTAGAGCGCCGACGCCTGGGCCCGGCCCTTCGTGGCCGTACGGCTCACGGACGAGGAGGCGACCGCGTGCCCGGCGAAGAAGCCCGCCGTGATCAGGACCAGGCCGAGGAGCACGGCGGCCAGCTGGTCGGCGAGGGAGAGCAGCAGACCGGCGGCGGTGGTGGAGACGGCGAGGTACAGCGCGCCCCGGCGGCCGAGCCGGGCGACCAGCTTGCCGGCCGCGGCGGAGGAGACCGTACCGACGAGGTAGACCAGGAAGATCGAGCCGACGACACCCTGCGGGAGGTTGAACGGCGCCTCCACCAGGCGGTAGCCGATCACCGTGTAGACCGCGCCGAATACCGTCATGAACAGCGCGCCGATCGCGTACAGCCGGCGCAGCAGCGGGTCGGAGAGGTGCCCGCCCACGGTCCTGGCGAGGGCCTTCGGGTTCAGCGTTCCGGGGGTGAAGTGCCGGGCCCGGGGGATCATGAAGTGGAAGACGACCGCGCAGGCCAGGGCCATCAGCCCCACCGCGCCGAGCGCCGCCCGCCAGCCCCACAGCTGGGCGATCCAGCCGGTGACGATGCGACCGCTCATGCCGCCGATGCTGTTGCCGGCCACGAACAGCCCGATCGCGGCAACCAGCGCCTTCGGCCGTACCTCCTCCGCCAGGTACGCCATCGCGGAGGCGGGCAGTCCGGCCAGCGCCGCGCCCTGGACGGCGCGCAGCGCGATCAGCCAGCCCAGCGAGGGGGCGAAGGGCACGAGCAGCCCGACCAGTACGGCGACCGTCAGCGACGCGGTCATCATCTGCCGCCGCCCGAACCGCTCGGAGAGCGCACTCATCGGCAGCACGCACAGCGCCAGCGCGCCCGTGGCGGCGGAGACCGTCCAGCTGGCCTGGCCGGCCGTGGCGCCGAGGGAGGCGGAGACGGCGGGCAGCAGGGCCTGGGTGGAGTAGAGGAGCGCGAAGGTCGCGACACCCGCGGCGAAGAGCGCGAAGCTCATCCGGCGGTAGCCGGGGCGGCCGGGTTCGAGGCGATCCGTCGCGGCCGGGTCGGCGGTGGCGACGGGCGCGGCGACGGGGGAGGCGAGGGGGGACGGCTGGGGCGAGGCGGCCACGACGAGCGTGGACGCCCCGGTACTGGCAGGAGGCATGCTTCGAAAGTAGGCGCCCCGGTTTCATGCGTCCAATGCATGAAGTGGCGATAATCAATCCCATGGTGCATGAACGCAGCTCACAGCCTCGACTGTCACCCAGTAGTTACGAAGAAGACATTTGCGCAGTCCTCGCGCCGAGGCTGGCCCACTTCGAGGCGGTGGCCCGCCACGAGCACGTCACCCGCGCCGCGCAGGAACTCGGCATCCCCCAGTCGACGCTGTCGCGGGCGATGGCCAGGCTCGAACAGGACCTGGGCGTCGCCCTGTTCGCCCGCAAGGGCCGTACCGTCTCCCTCACCCCGGCGGGCCGCACCTTCCTCGGCTCCGCCGAGCGGGCCCTCGCCGAGGTGGAGAAGGCCGCCGACTCGGTACGGGCCGACGCCGACCCGGCCACCGGAAAGGTCGCCTTCGGCTTCCTGCACACCATGGGCTCCGAGACCGTGCCCGCCCTGATCCGCGCCTTCCGCGCCGACCACCCCGGCGTCCGCTTCCAGCTCGTGCAGAACTACGGCGAGGCGATGATCGAACGCCTCCGGGCCGGCGGCCTCGACCTCTGCCTCACCTCACCCGTCCCGGACGCCCCCGACCTGGTCGCCCGCCGACTGGACGAACAACGCCTGCGCCTCGTCGTCCCCGAGGACCACCGCCTCGCCGGCCGCCGCCGCATCCGCCTCGCGGAGGCCGCCGACGAAAAGTTCGTCACCCTGGAACCGGGTTACGGCCTGCGGCGGATCACCGACGACCTGTGCGCCGAGGCGGGCTTCACCCCTCGCGTCGCCTTCGAGGGCGAAGAGGCGGAAACCCTCCGCGGCCTGGTGGCCGCCGGCCTCGGCGTGGCCCTCCTCCCCCCTCCGGCAGTGCCCCGCCCCGGAGTCGTCGAACTGACGGTCACCGCCCCGAGAGCCGCCCGAGAGATCGGCGTCGCCTGGCTCGACGGCCACCCCGACACCCCACCGGTGGCCGCCTTCAAACGCTTCCTGCTGTCCCGCCGGGGGAACCTGCTGCCGGATTGAGGGGATGGCGGCGAGGGGCGGGGGCGTCCTTTGCCGTTACGGGTTCCACGGGTGCGGGGGCCACGAACAACGCCCCTGGAATTCGCCCTTCGGCGGGGGCTTTCCTGTCGTCTACGGGCAGGACTCGTCGAACTTGACTGCAGCGAACTCAACAGGCCGGCCGTTGAGCACCGCTCCCGCCTTCGGGGCCTGGGTGCAGACCTTCCAGTTGCTCTCCATCAGGACCATGCGGTCTTCGCGGGCGTCGGTGACCGTGATCGAGGTGCCCGAGTCGAGGGCTCCTCGCGCCACCTTGACGGACTTTCCAACAAAGTTGGGCATGGTGTTCCCGGCCGGAGCAGGATCCTTCTCGTCCTTGGACGGGCAGGACTCCTCAAGCTTCACCGCTCCGAAGTCGAGTTTGGTGTCGACCGGGAGGCTCTTCCCCGCCTTGTGGTTCTGGGTGCAGACCTTCCAGTTCCGGTCGAATGCCTGCATGCGGCCACGACCGGCACTGTCATGGGACGCCAGGAGATGGAAGCCGTCGGCCTGCGCCTTGTCCTGCGCGGACTGCAGACCCATGCCGACGAAGTCCGCGACGGTCGCGCGCTCAACGGGCTTGTCGTCCTTCTCCGGCAGTGCAGCGTCCGAGACGGCCGGGGAAGGCGGCGGAGTGGTGGACTGCTGGGAGGCGGGCTGCTGGGCGGTGGTGGCCGGCTCGCATCCGGTCAGGGCAATGGCAGCCAGGCAGGCGAGCGCGGCAGTGACTGTGCGGGTGCTCAAGTTGTCCCCCCAATGGTGGTTCATAGAGGAATGACCGTAGCTGGGCCTTGTGATCGGGTGAGACGCGTACTCCGGAAGTGACGGATTTGTGATCGAATAGCGCGGGAAAGGTGACGGATTCGGTCGCGTGGATACGGCTTGCGCTCCGCGCGCGGCAGCGTCGACGGTCTCGCACCCGCTGAGCGCCGCGAGTGACTGCACCCGCCCGGACTTTACGTCGATCTGCTGGTCGGCGATGGCCTCGGCGAGGCACGCGACGTGGCCCAGCGCGGCCACCATGGCAGCCTCGATCTCACGCGACCGGCGCCGCCGTTCTGGTGTGGCTGAGGATCAGTGCGGCGGCCTGTCGGCGAACCCTGCTGTGGCTGTACTCCCACCAGACTGCCCCCGCCCCTGAACTCGACCGCCCGAACAAGGCCATGTCGGTACGGTCGGTATCAGTGAAAGTGCTCGAAATCCGGGTGCTCGCGGCGCATCACTGCTGGTCGCGAGGCCTGCTCCCTGCGCGCGGGGACCATACGCTCGGCGTCGCCCGCTGCGGACGGATCTGGGGACCAACCCCGCACGCGCGGGGACCACAGCTCCGCCCCCGGCACCGGACGATCCCCCTCGGGACCAACCCCGCACGCGCGGGGACCACAGTTCGTGACCTGCGACGTTATCGCGGCAGGGTGTCGATTTTACTTACTCTCATAGATTCCGGCATAACGGTCATAGGGGTTGTCCTGCTCGGCTGGCGGGTTGGTGTTCGTGCGGTGCGATCGTCTCGAATCATTTTCTCCCCTCCTCGACTTCTCGCCTCTTCTCACCTCCTCAACCCCTCAGTTCCGCAAGGACTTGCCGAATCCCGCCGCCAGTGGCATCCGCAGGCCCAGGGGTGGCGGGGCCGCGAGGGCGTCGGCGACGGGGCGGGCGTAGGGACGGTCGAAGAGGGAGCCTCGGATGAAGTCGGTTGCCAGGGCTGAGACTTCGGATCGGTGCTGGCGGAGGGAGTGGCCGTCGGAGTGGACCTCGAAGCGGCAGGTGTCGCGGTTGGTCTTCTTGGCGCGTTCGGCCAGGCGGAAGGAGAGTTCGGGGTCCGTGCGGGCGTCGTTGGTGCCGTGGACCAGGAGGACCTGGCGGCCGAGCAGGTGCTTCACCGGCTCCGGGGGGTCGGTTTCGTCCTCCGGTAGCCAGGGGGCCATCGCGAGGACGGAGCTGACCGCCGGGTGGCCGCCCGCGCGGAGGGCTGCTCGGCCGCCCATGCCGTGGCCGGCCAGGCAGACGGGGACGTCGCCGTATCGTCGTACGACCTCGTCCGCCGCCCACTCGGCGTCCGCCGCGAGATGGGCGGCCGTCGCGTTCCAGCCGCGGCAGCGGTAACGGACCACGTGTGTGGCGAGTCCGTCCTCGCGGCCCGCGCGGGCCAGAGTGCGGGCCAGGGGGAGTTGGAGTGCGTAGGAGATGGGGGAAGGTCGGCGGTGCGAGTCGGCCTCGCCGTCCGGGAGCAGCAGAACCACGCCGCTGACCGCTGTTGGTGCTCCGGCCGTTCCGACGGCCCGTCCCAGCCTCGCAGCAGGCAGGGGGAGTGCGCGCTGTGCCATGGCAGAACAGTGTCAGAAGGGCGGGTGTACGCCACCCGTATTCGCGGTCACTGTTACGTATCGACAAGCGACATCTACGCGCGTAGGCGCTAGAGTGCGCAGATGATGAGCCCGACCCTTCACCTGCCCGGCCAGGATCAGATCCGGCGTGCCCCCAAGGTCCTTCTCCACGACCATCTCGACGGTGGTCTGCGCCCGGGAACGATCGTCGACCTCGCTCGCGCGAGCGGCTACGACGCACTTCCCGAGACCGAGCCCGACAAGCTCGGCATCTGGTTCCGCGAGGCGGCCGACTCCGGGTCGCTGGAGCGCTACCTGGAGACGTTCGCCCACACCTGCGCCGTCATGCAGACCCGTGAGGCGCTGTTCCGGGTGGCCGCCGAGTGCGCCGAGGACCTTGCCGCGGACGGGGTCGTCTACGCCGAGGTGCGGTACGCCCCCGAGCAGCACCTGGAGGCCGGGCTGACCCTCGAAGAGGTCGTCGAGGCGGTCAACGCGGGCTTCCGCGAGGGCGAGCGCAGGGCCCGTGAGGACGGCAACCGCATCCGGATGGGGGCGCTGCTGACCGCGATGCGGCACGCCGCCCGCTCCCTGGAGATCGCCGAACTCGCCAACCGCTACCGCGACCAGGGCGTCGTCGGCTTCGACATCGCGGGCGCGGAGGCGGGCTTCCCGCCCACCCGCCACCTCGACGCCTTCGAGTACCTCAAGCGCGAGAACAACCACTTCACCATCCACGCGGGCGAGGCGTTCGGGCTGCCGTCGATCTGGCAGGCCCTCCAGTGGTGCGGCGCGGACCGGCTCGGCCACGGCGTCCGCATCATCGACGACATCGAGGTCACGGACACCGGCGTGAAGCTCGGCCGCCTCGCCTCCTACGTACGGGACAAGCGCATCCCGCTGGAGCTGTGCCCGACCTCCAACCTGCAGACCGGCGCCGCCGCCTCGTACGCCGAGCACCCCATCGGGCTGCTGCGGAAGCTGCATTTCCGGGCCACTGTGAACACGGACAACCGCTTGATGAGCGGTACGACCATGAGCAATGAATTCGAGAAGTTGACCGAGACTTTCGGATACACGCTCGACGACATGCAGTGGTTCACCGTCAATGCGATGAAGTCGGCATTCATTCCTTTCGATGAACGTCTGGCGATGATCAACGACGTGATCAAGCCCGGATACGCCGAGCTGAAGTCCGAGTGGCTCTTCGAGCAGACCGCTGCGACCAGCGTGTCTTCCGCCTCCACCGACTGATTCGGTGACGGCGCGGTCGGCGCCCGGGACGGCAATCTCCCGGGCGTCGGCCTTCTTTTTTCGATCTTCTTTCGAATTTTCCGCGTGTCGTCATGTTTGCGGGAAGGCGCTGGGCTGACTAATTTTCAGACGCCACGTCCCTCTCCCCAAGGATGAATTTCACATGAAGCAGTCTGCTGCCAGGACTCTCGGCGTCGCCGTTCTCGGTGCCGCTTTCGCCGCTGCCGCCGCGGGCACCGCCTCCGCCGCCGTACTGCCGGCCGACGCCGCCACCACCGCCCTGCCGGTCGCCGGTGCGGCGCTGGAGACCGCGACCCGGGCCCTGCCGGTCGAGGACACCGCCACCACGCTCCTCGGCAAGGGCCAGCAGAAGCTCGTCGGCGACGTCACCGCCCCGGCCAAGGGTCTGATCGGCGGTCTGCCCGCAGGTGGCCTGAACGCCAACGGCCTGACCGCCAACGGTCTGTCGACCAGCAACCTCCCGCTCGGCGGCTGATCCCGCACCACGTGCATACGCCTGTGGGCGGACACCCGGACCGGGTGTCCGCCCACAGGCGTATGCACGTACGAGGTCACCAGGCGGTGGCCGACGTCTTCTCGGAGGGGAACAGCACCCACAGCGCCAGGTAGAGCAGGAACTGCGGCCCAGGCAGCAGGCAGGAGACCAGGAAGATGATCCGCATGGTTCCCGCGGAGGTGCCGAAGCGCCGTGCCAGCGCTGCGCACACTCCGCCGATCATGCGTCCGTCCTGGGGGCGGGCAAGTGCGGCCATGGTGGGCTCCTTCGCGAACCGTTGCTGGGGAGCAGCTCCGTCGTGCTCCCGATGCATCCATGGTGGCCCGACGAACAGGGGCAAAGCGTCGATCTACGGGGCGATCCCGACCCTGGGAATCGTCGGGGTCGCACCCTGACCCCTCTCACCCCTGGGGTGGGGCACCGCCCCGTCCCGCTCCTGCTCCTGCTTCCGGCGGCGCAGCCGCGCCCGGCACATGGGGACGACCAGCAGATGGGCGAAGGCCACGCCGATGGTGTTCAGGAGCAGCGAGTCGACGTCGACGACCTGGCCGGGGACGCCGGTCTGCGCCAGCTCGATGCCCAGCGAGATCAGCGCGCCCGCGGCGGCGGTGCGGGCCAACGAGGCCCACGGGGAGACGAACAGCCGACCCCCGGCCATCGGCAGCAGCACGCCGAGCGGGGCGAGCAGCAGCAGCCCTTCGCCGATCCGACGGGTGGCCTCGACGGGGCCGAGGGACAGGTCCGCTCTGATGCCGGCGAGTGGTTGCAGATTGGAGGCAGTCATCCAGGGCACATCGAGCGGGCGCAGGGTCATCCACCCGACGAACAGCAGATGCGCGAGGAGGAGAGATGCCCCGGCCGCGCGGACACGGATGACGGTCTGACCGTCCGAACCTTGACGCACGCCCCCCAAGACGCGTCACACGGCAGGATCGGTTCCGCATCGCTGGAATCCGGTCCGGGGCGAGGAAGGCTGGGGCAGGGGAGGAGAAGGCCCGTGCCTGCGCCCCTACCTGCGCCCGAACCCGTGCCCGTACCGGTGCCGACGGCCGTGCCCGTATCTACGTCCGTGTCCGTAGCCGCACCCGTGCCCGAACCCGTGCGCCTGCCGTCAAAGCCCCGTGCCCATGCCCAGGGTCGGTACCGTCATGGGGCGGGTCTTCATCTCCGAGGTGCACAGGTATCCGCGCGGCTCGTAGTTCCCGGGGCCGCCCAGTACCACCGTGCCGTCCGGGGCGAGCGACTTGTTCTCCGCGTACGTGCACACGATCTGGGCCAGTGCCTCGGACTGCAGGTCCTCCGGCTGCTTGCTCAGCCGCAGCGCGCCCGGCCGGTCGCCGGTGCGGGCCGGGCCGACCCGGAGGGTCTCCGGGACGGTCGTGGAGTACCCGGCCTTCCGCTCGTCGGCGGGCGGCTTCCGGCGCAGCTCGTCGAGGAGCTCCTGCGCGACCCGGACCCGGTTCGGCCCGGTCCCGTCGGTCGTCCGCACCGTACGGTCCACCGTGACCAGCTGCGAGGAGCAGACCAGGTAGACCTGTACGGGCTCCCCTCGCAGGTCCTGCGTCGCCACGTTCTTCGCGGACGTCGTGCAGGGCACCTGGGACGGCGCGGCCCCGGCGTCCACCGGCACCGACGTGGATCTGATCCCGCAGGCCGAGAGCAGCACAGCCCCGGCCACCGCCCCGGTCAGTGCCAGGGCCGGACGGAGCGTCCGACGGTTCTTGCCGTCCCTCATGTCGCGTCGCCCTCCTCGTCCCGGGCCCCGGTGCCGTGTCCCTCGTCGGAGCGGGGGAGCTGTTCGGCGTCCTGCGGCAGCCGCAGCACGAACACCGCGCCGTCGCCGTCCGGCGAGTTCGCGGCCGTGATGTCCCCGCCGTGGATGTGTGCGTTCTCCATGGCGATCGACAGGCCGAGACCGCTGCCGTCGGAGCGCGGGCGCGAGGCGCTGGCCTTGTAGAACCGGTCGAAGACGTGCGGCAGCACGTCCTCGGGGATGCCGGGGCCGTGGTCGCGGACCTCGATGACGAGTTCGTCGCCCTCGGTCCGCACCGCGACCCGTACCGGCGAACCGCCGTGCTTGAGCGCGTTGCCGATCAGGTTCGCCAGGATCACGTCGAGGCGGCGCGGGTCGAGGCGGACCATCATGCCGCGCTCGGCGTCCAGGTCCACCGCGTCCAGCCAGGCACGGGCGTCGATGCAGGCGGTGACCTGGTCGGCGACGTCGACGGTGTCGAGGACCAGCCGGGCCGTGCCCGCGTCGAAGCGGGTCACCTCCATCAGGTTCTCCACCAGGTCGTTGAGGCGCCGGGTCTCGCTCACCACCAGATGCACCGCGGGCGCGATCATCGGATCGAGACCGTCCGCCTCGTCCTCCAGCACCTCGGTGACGGCGGTCAGCGCGGTGAGCGGGGTGCGCAGCTCGTGCGACATGTCGGCGACGAACCGTCGGCTCGCCTCCTCCCGGGCGCTCATGTCCGCGACCCGCTTCTCCAGCGAACTCGCGGTCCTGTTGAACGTACGGGAGAGATCGGCCAGTTCGTCCGTGCCGGACACCGTGAGGCGGGTGTCGAGCTTGCCCTCGCCGAGCTTGCGGGCGGCGTCGCCGAGCCGCTGCACGGGGCGCAGCACGGTCGTCGCCGCGGCCTGCGCGAGCAGTGCCGAGCCCACCAGCGCGAGCCCGGTGGCGATCCCCAGCGACCAGGCGAGGGAGTTGAGGTCCTGCCGTTCCTGGTCGAGGGACTTCAGCATGTAACCGGTCGGGCCGCCCCCGACGATGTTCGTGCCGCCCACCAGGTACGGGGTGCCCCGGATGCTGGTCCGCTGCCAGAACAGGTGGTACTCGTACTTGTTGCCCGACTCCAGCGCCTGCTTCTCGTTCACGGCCTTCTGCAACGCCCGCGGCACGTTGTCGAGCGTGAAGGTGTCCAGGTCGGAGTTGCCGACGATCGGCTTGCCCGCGTCGCGCTCGTCGACCAGCAGCACGCTGTAGCCGGGCGAGCTGTTCGCCATCTGTGTGGCGGCGTTCTGCAGATCGTCCTTGGTGGGGTGCAGCGGCAGCGTGGCCGCCCGGTTCTGCATCTCCTGGCGGAAGTCCCCGAGCGCGGCGTCCTGCGTACGGGTCAGTACGGCCTCGCGGTTCAGCCAGTACGCGATTCCCGAGGCGGAGACCGCGGCGGTCAGGGCGACCAGCCCGAACACGACGACGAGACGCAGCCGCAGACTGGTCCAGCGGAGCCCGGTCAGCAGGCGCCGCGCGGTGGCATCGCTCACTGAGGCGAGTCCAGCCGGTAGCCCACACCACGGACGGTACGGATCAGGGTCGGTGAGGACGGCACGTCCTCCACCTTGGCGCGCAGCCGCTGCACACAGGCGTCCACCAGCCGGGAGTCACCGAGGTAGTCGTGCTCCCAGACCAGCCGCAGCAGCTGCTGCCGCGACAGGGCCTGGCCCGGACGGCGGCTCAGCTCCAGCAGGAGCCGCAGCTCGGTCGGCGTGAGCTGGAGGTCCTCCCCGTTCTTGGTCACGGTCATCGCGGACCGGTCGATCACCACGTTCCCGAAGGAGGCGGAGTCGGTGGACTCGCGTTCGCCGCGGCGCAGCACCGCGCGGATACGGGCGTCGAGCACCCGGCCCTGCACGGGCTTCACCACGTAGTCGTCCGCGCCGGACTCCAGCCCGACCACGACGTCGATGTCGTCGCTGCGCGCGGTCAGCAGAATGATCGGCAGCTGGTCGGTGCGCCGGATGCGCCGGCACACCTCGAAACCGTCGATGCCGGGCAGCATCACGTCCAGCACGATCAGATCCGGCCGCTGCTCACGCAGCAGTTTCAGGCCGTCCTCTCCCGTCGCCGCAGTGGCCACGCGGTGGCCCTGGCGCGACAGCGAGAGTTCGAGGGCCGTGCGGATGGCGTCGTCGTCCTCGATCAGCAACAGGAAAGGCACGCTGGTCATTCTGACCCATGGGGGAGCCCCAGTTCGACCGTTGCGGCCGACTCATACCCCCGGCGCACCCCCGGCGCACGGGCGACAGCCCCTGTGACAGGCCTGTGACAGTCGGCGGACAACGCCATGAAACTGCCCCGGCAAGCTCTTCGACACAAGGAACGGACGGACTCCACCGATGGGGGGCGCGAGATGAACACAACTCACAGCATCACCGCAAGCGCAGTTGTCACGCGTCTCCACGATGTCGGCCGGAGCACCGAGAAGTCCGGGACGGAGCGCAGCCGGGACCTCGGGGGAGGGCGGGGGTGCGTTCGTGGTGCCGGGCGTCAGCACGCGTCGTGCATGACGGTGGTCGACGCTCCTGCGGGGGGCAACGGGGGGAACAACGGGGGCAGCGCGTACGGGGAGGGCACGGGGGAGCGGAAGGCCCCGGCGCAGGCCGAGAACGCCGAAGCGGCGTTCACCGCCTACGTCCGGGAGCGCCGCGCCTCTCTGTACGCGACCGCCTATCACCTGACCGGTGACCGGTTCGAGGCCGAGGACCTGCTGCAGAGCGCCCTCTTCTCGACGTACCGGGCGTGGGACCGGATCAGCGACAAGGCGGCGGTCGGCGGCTACCTGCGCCGCACCATGACGAACCTGCACATCAGCGCCTGGCGCAGGCGCAAGCTCAACGAGTACCCGACCGAGGAGCTGCCGGAGACGGCGGGCGACACGGACGCGATGCGCGGCACGGAACTGCGCGCCGTGCTCTGGCAGGCGCTGGCGCGGCTGCCCGAACTCCAGCGCACGATGCTGGTCCTGCGCTACTACGAGGGCCGCACCGATCCGGAGATCGCGGCCATCCTCGACATCAGTGTCGGCACGGTGAAGTCCAGCATCTGGCGGTCGCTCCGCCGGCTGCGTGAGGACGAGGTCCTCAGCTTCGGCCGTGACCAGGAGGAGTCCTTCGGCGAGCTGGTGGCCTGAAGGCGAGGGGGAGCAGGGGGATCAAGGGGGAAACCAGGGGGACCTACGGGGGCGCCGCTTCGGGGGAGGCGGCGTAGTACGGGGGAAAAGGGAAAAAGGGAAAAGCTGCGGGGTCGGACAGGCCGGGGGGTCCTGTCCGGCCCCGTCGGCATGAACCGGGGTGTTTGCGGGCCGGGTTCTTCGGGGCCGGGTTCTCCGCGAGCTCGGTTCTCCACCGGCCCGCCCCTTCAGGGACCTGGTTCTCCACCAATCCGGTTCCTCACCGGCCGGGTTCCTCAGGGACCTGTTTTCCCGCCGACCCGGTTTCCCGCCGGCCCGGTCCTTCACGGGCCGGGCTTCGCCGGCACGCCGTTCGCCGTTCCGTGTGAGGCGGGTGCCCGGCGGCATCGGCCCGCCGCGGCGGCGGCCAGGCGGCCCAGGGCCTCCTCCTTGCCGCAGGGGTACGCGCCCAGAGCCGTCTGCCGGGCCACGATCCGCCGTTCCGCCCGCATCAGCCGCCAGCCGCGCCTCAGCAGGAACGGCACCGACTTGCGGCCCTCGCGCAGGTCCCGCAGCAGTCGGCGGCGGAACGTCGTCGTCGGACGGCCGCGCAGGCACAGCGCGTCGGCGAGCACGCCCAGTTCCTGGCACCGCTCGACTATGTCGGCCGCGAAGATCCCCTCGGCCACGAACAGCGGCGTGCGCTCGATGTGGAGGGTCTCCCGGTCGACCCGCGCACTCGTGGCGATGTCGTAGACCGGGACGTCCGTGCGTCCCGTGCGGCACAGTTCGACGATCGCGGCCACCGCCGCGTCCGCGTCCCAGGACTGTGCGGAGTCCCAGTCGATGTCCGTGCTGCCGGGAACGAGCGGCAGCGTGGGGTCGTCGCCCTCCTTGTAGAAGTCGTCCAGGCGCAGCACCGGCAGGTCGGTGCGGGCGGCGAGGGAGGACTTGCCGGAGCCGGAAGGGCCCGCGAGAAGCACCACGCGGGTCGGGATCGGTTGGGAATTCACAGGACACGAGTGTGAGGCATCCACCCGCGCAGGGGATCCCCCGGTACCCGTGTTGGTATCCAGCATCACACCTCAACTACTCTACGCACTCAGATGATTACTCGATCGTCTCGATCAGGTGGGAACCACATGGCACGTCACGCAGTTTCCAAGTCCCGGCGCCGCGCCCTGCTGCGGGCAGGTCTGACCGTCACCGCGGTGGGTGCCGCGCTCGGTGCGGGAGGTGCGGCGGCCCAGGCGGCGCCGCTGCCCCTCGCACCGGTCGCGGGTGCCGACACCGGCCTCGGCGAGGACGCCGACGCGGCGACGGGCGCGGTGGCCGGGGCGCTCGGGCAGTCCCTCAAGCACGGCATCGCCCCGGTCACGCATCTGCGCCTCGACCCGCTGGCCGGGACGGGCACGGACCCGCTGGACAACGGCCTGGAGACCCAGATCGCCGACTTCAAGCCGCTCTCCACGACCGCCGTCACCGACCCGCTGACCAGCGGCGGCGCGCTGAAGGACCTGCCTGTGGTGGGGCCGGTGGCCCAGGCGCTGCACGGCGGCTGAAACGACGGCGGCCCGCCCCTCCGGGACTCCGGAGGAGCGGGCCGCCGCCCTGCCGCACGGGCCGGCCGGCGGTCGGGGGGAACACACGGGCCGGCCCGGGGCACGGGGAGGGTTGGTCAGTGCCTCAGTACGAGGAGCCCGACGCGCCCAGCGCGCCCGTCGGGTGCCAGACCGTCTTCGTCTCCAGGAAGGCCGTCAGACGGTGGGTGTCCGGGGTGGCCGTCCAGTCCGCGGTGCCGTCGCCGTCGGTGACCTGCGGGCGCAGGACGCGCTTCAGGTTGTCCGCCGCCGCGATCTCCAGCTCCTTCGCGAGCGCGGCGTCCGCACCCGTGAGGTCGATGGCGTTGACGTCCTGGTGGGACGCGAGCGGCGTCGCGATCTCCGCCGTCCTGCCGGACAGGACGTTCACCACGCCGCCCGGCAGGTCGGAGGTGGCGAGCACCTCGCCCAGGGAGAGCGCGGGCAGCGGGGCGTTTGCCGAGGCGACGACGACCGCGGTGTTGCCGGTCGCGATCACCGGGGCGAGGACCGAGACCAGGCCCAGGAACGACGACTCCTGCGGGGCCAGGACCGCGACCACCCCGGTCGGCTCGGGCGTGGACAGGTTGAAGAACGGGCCCGCGACCGGGTTCGCCCCGCCCACCACCTGGCCGATCTTGTCGGTCCAGCCCGCGTACCAGACCCAGCGGTCGATCGCCGCGTCCACGACGGCCGCCGCCTTGGACTTCGACAGGCCCTCGGCCTCCGCGACCTCCCGCACGAACTGGTCCTTGCGGCCCTCCAGCATCTCCGCGATGCGGTAGAGGATCTGGCCGCGGTTGTACGCCGTCGCGCCCGACCAGCCGCCGAACGCCTTGCGGGCGGCCACGACCGCGTCACGCGCGTCCTTGCGGGAGGACTGCGGGGCGTTCGCCAGCCACCTGCCCTTGGAGTCGGTCACCTCGTACACCCGGCCGCTCTCGGAACGGGGGAACTTGCCCCCGACGTACAGCTTGTAGGTCTTGAAGACGCTCAGACGGTTATCGGACATCGAGGTACGCCTCCAGGCCGTGACGACCGCCCTCGCGGCCGAAGCCCGACTCCTTGTAGCCGCCGAAGGGCGAGGTCGGGTCGAACTTGTTGAACGTGTTGGCCCAGACGACGCCCGCCCGGAGCTTGTTCGCCACCGCGAGGATGCGGGAGCCCTTCTCCGTCCAGATGCCGGCCGAGAGGCCGTACTGGCTGTTGTTGGCCTTGGCGACCGCCTCGTCGGGGGTGCGGAAGGACAGCACCGAAAGCACCGGGCCGAAGATCTCGTCGCGCGCGACGGTGTGCGCCTGGGTGACGTTGGTGAACAGCGTCGGGGCGAACCAGTAACCGGCGGAGGGCAGTTCGCAGGGCGCGGACCAGCGCTCGGCGCCCTCCGCCTCGCCCGTCTCGGCGAGTGCGGTGATCCGGGCGAGCTGCTCCGCGGAGTTGATCGCGCCGATGTCGGTGTTCTTGTCCAGCGGGTCGCCCAGCCGGAGCGTGGACAGCCGGCGCTTCAGGGCGTCCAGCAGCTCGTCCTGGATCGACTCCTGCACGAGCAGGCGCGAACCGGCACAGCAGACCTGGCCCTGGTTGAAGAAGATGCCGGTGACGATGCCCTCGACGGCCTGGTCGATGGGGGCGTCGTCGAAGACGATGTTGGCGCCCTTGCCGCCCAGTTCGAGGGTGACCTTCTTGTCCGTGCCGGCGACCTGGCGGGCGATGGCCTTGCCGACCGCGGTCGAACCGGTGAAGGCGACCTTGTTCACGTCCTCGTGCGCGACGAGGGCGGCCCCCGCGTCCCCGTAGCCCGGAAGGATGTTCACGACACCCTTGGGCAGGCCCGCCTGGCGGCAGATGTCCGCGAAGAACAGCGCGGAGAGCGGGGTCGTCTCGGCGGGCTTCAGGACCACCGTGTTGCCGGTGGCGAGCGCCGGGGCGATCTTCCAGGCCAGCATCAGCAGCGGGAAGTTCCACGGGATGACCTGGCCCGCGACACCGAGCGGACGCGGGTTCGCGCCGAAACCGGCGTGGTCCAGCTTGTCGGCCCAGCCCGCGTAGTAGAAGAAGTGCGCCGCGACCAGGGGGAGGTCCGCGTCGCGGGTCTCCTTGATCGGCTTGCCGTTGTCGAGGGTTTCGAGGACGGCGAGCTCGCGGCTGCGCTCCTGGACGATCCGGGCGATCCGGAAGAGGTACTTGGCACGCTCGGAGCCGGGCAGCGCCGACCACTTCTCGAACGCCTTGCGGGCCGCCTTCACCGCCCGGTCCACGTCGGCCGCCCCCGCCTGCGCGACCTCGGAGAGCACCTCCTCGCTGCTCGGCGAGACGGTCTTGAAGACCTTGCCGTCGGCCGCGTCGGTGAACTCGCCGTCGATGAACAGGCCGTACGAGGGCGCGATGTCGACGATCGAGCGCGACTCGGGCGCGGGCGCGTATTCGAATGCAGATGCCATGGGGATCAGTCCACCGTCACGTAATCGGGGCCGGAGTAACGGCCGGTGCTGAGCTTCTGACGCTGCATCAGCAGATCGTTCAGCAGGCTGGAGGCGCCGAACCGGAACCAGTGGTTGTCCAGCCAGTCCTCGCCCGCGGTCTCGTTCACCAGCACCAGGAACTTGACGGCGTCCTTGGAGGTGCGGATGCCGCCGGCCGGCTTCACGCCGATCTGTACGCCGGTCTGCGCCCGGAAGTCGCGCACCGCCTCCAGCATCAGCAGGGTGTTCGCGGGCGTGGCGTTGGTGGAGACCTTGCCGGTCGACGTCTTGATGAAGTCGGCGCCCGCCAGCATGCCGAGCCAGGAGGCGCGGCGGATGTTGTCGTACGTGGACAGCTCGCCCGTCTCGAAGATCACCTTCAGGCGGGCGTCGGGGCCGTCGGGCCGCGCGCACTCCGCCTTCACGGCGAGGATCTCCTCGTACACCTTCAGGTAACGGCCGGAGAGGAAGGCGCCCCGGTCGATCACCATGTCGATCTCGTCGGCCCCGGCGGCCACGGCGTCGCGGACGTCCGCGAGCTTCACGTCGAGCGCGGCGCGCCCGGCGGGGAAGGCCGTCGCCACGGAGGCCACCTTCACGCCGGAGCCGGCCAGCGCGGCAGCGGCGGTGGGCACCATGTCGGGGTAGACGCAGACCGCCGCGGTGCGCGGAGTCGTGCGGTCGGTCGGGTCGGGATTGACGGCCTTGGCGGCGAGGGCCCGGACCTTGCCCGGGGTGTCCGCGCCTTCCAGCGTCGTCAGGTCGATCATCGAGATGGCCAGGTCGATGGCGTACGCCTTGGCCGTCGTCTTGATCGAACGGGTTCCGAGGGAGGCGGCACGCGCTTCGAGGCCGACGGCGTCGACGCCGGGCAGCCCGTGCAGGAAGCGGCGCAGCGCACTGTCGGACGCGGTCGCGTCGGCGAATGCGGGAGCTGTGGTGGGCATGGTCACCAGAGGAGCATATCTACGCGCGTAGCGGCCTGTACAGGGGCCCAGGTCCTTCGGGGGTCAACGCGGTGGGCGGAGCGGAACGCGGGGCGGTGCGTCGTGCGGTACGGGGCGGGGCCCGGACGGTACGGGACGGCCGCCCCGGCATCGCTCGGGACCGTCAGGCAGAATCGGGCCCATGACGAGCCCCACGCCACCCGCCGAGCCGGTCTACGCCGACCGGACCTTCCGCTCGCCCGCCGGGATGGCCGGGGGCGTTCTGCTGCTCCTGCTCATCTGCTGGATCGGCGGGGACGCCGTGCTCCGGGGGAGCGGCCGGGTGCCGTGGCTGGCACTGGCGGGGGCGCTGGCGGCGGTGCCGCTGATCGTTGCGTTCACGCTGCGACCCGTCGTGTCCGCCAACGAGCGGCGCATCCGGATCCGCAACCCGTTCCGGACGATCACCATGCCGTGGACCGAGGTCGCGGACCTGCGGGCCGGGTATTCGAGCGAGCTGTTCACCGAGGGCGGCGCCAAGTACCAGCTGTGGGCGGTGCCGGTGTCGCTGCGGCAGCGGAAGAAGGCGGCCCGGCAGCAGTCCCGGCGCTCGCTGGACGACCCGTACGACCGCACGTCCGTGACCGCCGACGTCCGCGACACCAAGGCCCGGACGGCGACGGCCGACCAGACCATGGCGGACCTGCGAGAACTGGCGGAACGCGCGAAGTCGGGCGTGAAGCCCTCTGCTTCGTCCGCCGCGGCCTCGTCCTCGGCCTCCTCGGAGGACGCGGAGTCGGGTGTGTCGGTGCGCTGGGCGTACGAGGTGATCGTGCCGGCGGTGGTGGGTGCCGTACTGCTGGCGATCCTGCTCGCGACCGGCTGAGGCAGGGACGGGGCGGGGCGGGTCGGGTCGGAGGCAACTCCCGGACCTGGGGCGGCTGCCCCGGATGTCCTGGCTTCCTCTGTCGGCCCGGCTGCTCGGCGGTGATCGGCCGGTGGCGGGCCGGTGGGCTCAGTCGTTCACGCCCGTGCCGCCGGTGACGGTCGGGGCCTGTTCGAGGGGGTGCGGATCGGCCCCCTGCCGCACGGGCGGGCGGCGCCGGGGGCGGGAGGGGGTGGTCAGGACGCCGAGACAGGCGATGACGAGCGCGATCCCGGCCCAGCCGAGCGCGGGCAGGTGCTCGCCCACGACCAGGACCGCGAGCACGGCGGCCACGGCCGGCTCCAGCAGGGACAGGGTCGTCGCGGTGCTGACCGGGACGCGGGACAGACCGAAGCCGAACAGGACGTACCCGGTGAACATCGGCACCAGCGCCATGTAGAGGCCGACGCCCGCGTTCGTCCAGGAGGCGAGCAGCGGGGCACCGGTGACCAGCAGGACCGGTGCGAGCATCAGCCCGCCCAGCCCGAACACCGCGCCCATGGCCGCGCGCGAGGCGATGCCGCGCGCGATGAGGCGGTGCGCCGCCCACGCGTACACGGCGTACGTTGCGCCCGCGACCAGCCCGAGCAGCACGCCGACGACGGTCCGCCCGGCGGAGCCTGTCCCCGCGCCGGCCTGCGCGGCCTCGGCCGCGCACAGCAGCACCGTGCCGGTCAGCCCCAGGGCGGCACCGGCCGTCCAGCGCCGGGACAGGCTCCGCCGGTCGGCGACCCGTTCCAGCAGGGCGGACGCCAGTGGGGCCGAGCCGATGGAGACGACCGTTCCCACCGCGACCCCGGCCAGCCGCATCGAGGTGTAGAACGCCAGCGGGTACAGGGCCACGCCCGCCCCTCCGAGCAGCACCGTCCGCCACCGCGCCGCCAGCGCCGCGCGGTCCCGCACGATGCGGGGCCCGGCCAGCAGGGCCTGGAGCAGTCCGCCCAGCCCCATCGCCGCCGCGCCGATCGCCAGCGGCCCCACCTGCGGTGCGAAGGTCGCGGCGGTGCCGGTGGTGCCCCAGAGCACCGAGGCGAACAGCACGGCGAGCACCCCCGCGCCCGCCCCGGTATTCGTCCCGGTACCCGCCCCGGCGGCGTGCCCGGTCGGCCGCGTCACAGCTCGTCCACCAGGGACGCGGCCATGGCGCGTGCGCGCCGCATGCGTGCCCCGTCGCCCTCCAGGCCCGCCCGCACGATGGCCCCTTCGAGCAGGAACGCCAGGTGCTCCGCCGCGCCCCGGGCCCTCTCGTCGAGGGTCCTCTCGGCGCCGCGCTTCTCGGGCTGAGTGTTCCCATCCCGGGCCTTCTCGTCCCGGGCCTTCTCGTCCCGGGCCTTCTCGTCCCGGGCCTTCTCGTCCCGGGCCTTCTCGTCCCGGGCCTTCTCGTCCCGGGCCTTTTCGGTCAGGGCCTTTTCGGTCCGGTCGGACAGCAGCTCCTGGAGATGGGTGACGAGCAGGCCCTCGACCTCCTCCTTGTGCTGACGCACCACCGCCCGGCCCTCGTGCCCGGTGGGCAGTTCGGCGGCGGCGTTGAGCAGGCCGCAGCCGCGGAAACCGTGCTCGTAGGCGAGGTCGGCATGGTCGGCGTAGGCGTCGAAGACGGCCAGCACGGCTTCCCGGGGGGCCCGTGCGTCGGCCAGCCGCCGCCGGTAGAGGCCGAGCCACTCCTCGTGCCGGGCCCGGAGGTAGGCGGTGACGAGGTCGGCCTTGGAGGAGAAGTTGTTGTAGAGGCTCATCTTCGCCACACCGGCCTCGGCGGTGATCGTGTCGATCCCCGTCGCCGTCACGCCGTCGGCGTAGAACCGGCGCGCGGCGGCGTCCAGGATCCGCCCGCGCGCGGGCCCCTGCCGCCGCTTCACCGGCTGCTTTCCGGTGGCCTTCGCATCGGTCATGGCCGCCCCTCTCCGTGATTGGGTAGACCAGTCTACCTAATCATGTGGGCAGACGGCTCCCGAAGCGGTGAGAGCGGGGGAGGGGGGAGAGAAGGGAGAGGGGAGTGGGGGGAGCGGTTGGGGGAGGGAGGTGGAAGGGTCCGGAGGTGCCGGACCGTGTTCGGCGGAAGCCGCCCGGTGCGTGGCAGCCGGACGACCTCCGCCGGACACGGTCTAGGGCTCCGGTACCAGGGACCAGAAGCGGTCGACGATGCCCTCGATGTAGCGCCGACCGTCCTCGCCGGAGGCGGTGGTGCCGCCGGCCCGGCTGAGAGTGGCCGCCATGAGGCCCTGGTACTCCTGGTGCATGGTGCGCAGGGGGTCCTGAAGGCTGCGGCGGTCCGCGGAGACGAGGCGGGCGATGGGGCGGATGTGGGCCTGCCAGCGGGTGGAGACTGCCTCGGTGAGGAGCTGGGCGAGCTCGTCCTGGCGGCCGGTGATGGCGATGAAGTCCCGCGGCGGGAGGTTGAAGAGGGCGCCGAGTTCGGCGGAGTGCCGCTTGTCGCCGGTCCACAGACCGGTCTCTTCCATGTGGCGGTAGGCGTCGAGGGGGAGGCCGGTGGCGCGGGCGACGTCCTCGGCGGCGAGCCCGCGGGCCATCCGGTGCTCGCGCAAGGTGTGGGGGGTTCCCATGAGTTCACCGGGGGTGCACCACAAAGCGGCGGCCAGGGCGGCGACTTCGCCGTCGGTCGGGAGAGCGGTGCCGCGTTCCCACGCGGTGATGTGGTCGGGGGTTATGTGGGTCATTCCGTACGAGGCGCGCATGCCGTAAGCGACGTGACCGGGTGCCATCCCGAGTTTCTCGCGCAGGATGCGGGCGGCGCGCGCGTTGAAGGGGAGTGGTGGATGCACGGTCCGAGACTAAAGAGTTACCCCTGGTCAATTCCAGAGGGCGCTGTCGCCCTCTTCCTATTTTTGTGGGACAGGTCGCCCTTGTTTTTGCAGGAACTGGCACGGGCCGTGTGGGCGAGTCAACTGGAGAAAGCTGCAAACAGGTTGAGCTCGAATAGTTGCCGCGTATGATCCGCTCGCAAGGCGCCGCATGTGTGTTCGCATCGCCGACTGTTACGCGCTCCCGGCGGCACCGCCCTTTTTTCCCTTTTTCCCTCTCCCCCAGCAGGTCCAGGAGACGCAGTCATGAAGACCAGCGCGACAGCTCCGGTACACGAGCCGTCAGCCGGATCGGGCGGCCCGCTCGACCGGTTCTTCCGCATAAGTGAACGCGGTTCGACGTACGGGCGTGAAATACGCGGCGGGCTCGCCACATTCTTCACCATGGCGTACATCCTCGTGCTCAACCCGATCATTCTCGGCAGCACCGAGGACAAGTTCGGCGAGCAACTGGATGCCGCCCAACTGGCCACCGCAACAACCCTAGTTGCTGCAGTGATGACCGTGATCATGGGTGTGGCCGGTAATCTGCCGCTCGCCCTGGCCGCGGGTCTGGGGCTGAATGCCGTCGTCGCGTTCCAGATCGCTCCTCTGATGAGCTGGGACGACGCGATGGGTCTCATCGTGCTCGAAGGTCTGTTGATCTGCGTCCTGGTGATGACCGGTCTGCGCGAGGCCGTCATGCACGCCATTCCGCAGCCCCTCAAGCAGGCCATCAGCGTCGGCATCGGCCTGTTCATCGCCTTCATCGGCTTCGTGGACTCCGGGTTCGTCACCCGCATCCCGGACGCCGCGAACACCACCGTGCCCGTTCAGCTCGGCACGGGCACCCTCACCGGCTGGCCCATGCTGGTCTTCTGCCTCGGCGTGCTGGTGACGATCGTTCTCCTGGCGCGTAAGGTGAAGGGCGCCATCCTCATCAGCATCGTCCTGATGACCGTGCTCTCCGTCATCATCGACGCGGTCGCCGACGTCAAGACCTGGGGTCTGACCGAGCCCGCGCTGCCCGACAAGCCCATCGCCGCCCCCGACTTCGGGCTCCTGGGCAACTTCGACCTGTTCGGCTCGTTCAGCCAGATCAGCGTGCTGACCGTCATCCTGCTGATCTTCACCCTCATCCTGTCCGACTTCTTCGACACGATGGGCACCATCGTCGGCGTCACCGCCGAAGCCGGCCTGCTCGACGAGCGCGGCCAGGTCCCCGGTCTGGGCCGGGTCCTGCTCATCGACGGTGCCGCCGCCGTCGCGGGCGGTGCCGCCTCCGCCTCGTCCGCCACCACCTACATCGAGTCCGCCGCGGGCGTCGGCGAGGGTGCGCGCACCGGTTTCGCCAACCTCGTCACCGGTGGTCTGTTCGCCCTGGCCCTCTTCTTCACCCCGGTCCTGACGATCGTTCCCCTCCAGGCCGCGTCCCCCGCCCTCGTCGCGGTCGGGTTCCTGATGATGACCCAGGTCAAGCACATCGACTGGGACCGGTACGAGCTCGCCGTCCCCGCCTTCCTGACCATCGCCGTCATGCCGCTCACCTACTCCATCACCAACGGCATCGGCGCGGGCTTCGTCTCGTACGTGGTCATCAAGGCGTGCCTGGGCAAGGCCCGCGAGGTGCACTGGCTGCTCTGGGGCACCGCGGCGCTCTTCCTCGTCTACTTCGGCATCGACCCGCTGGAGCAGCTGCTCGGCATCAAGTAGTCCGCACGGGCACCCGTACGGACACGTGCGAGCCCCCTGTACGGACATACGCCACCGGGGCGGCCCGACTTCTGTCGGGCCGCCCCGGTGGCGCTTCGGCTTCGTCTCAGATCCCGGCCGCGGCCGCCAGGTCGCGCTTGATCCCGGCGAGGAGCTCCGCGCCCTTCTCCCGGGCCGCCGGCAGCTCGTCCGCCGAACCGACCGGCACCACGACCTCCAGGTAGCACTTGAGCTTCGGCTCGGTGCCGCTCGGGCGGACGATCACCCGGGCGCCCTCCAGCCGGTAGCGCAGCCCGTCGGTGGGCGGCAGCTGCGCGGTGCCCCGCGTGAGGTCCTCGGCCGAGACGACGGGGAGCCCGGCGAGCACGGCCGGCGGCCGTTCGCGCAGCCTGCGCATGGCGTCCGCGATGACCGACAGGTCCTCCACCCGGACCGACAGCTGGTCGGTGGCGTGCAGCCCGTGCGCGACCGCGAGGTCGTCGAGCAGGTCGAGGAGCGTACGGCCCCGCTCCTTGAGCCCCGAGGCCAGTTCGGCGACGAGGAGCGCGGCCGTGATGCCGTCCTTGTCGCGCACCCCCTCCGGGTCGACGCAGTAGCCGAGCGCCTCCTCGTAGCCGTACCGCAGCCCTGTCACGCGGGCGATCCACTTGAAGCCGGTCAGCGTCTCCTCGTGGCCCAGGCCCGCCCGTTCGGCGATCCGGCCGAGCAGCGAGGACGACACGATCGACTCGGCGAACACCCCGCTCGCGCCGCGGTCCACCAGGTGCGCGGCGAGCAGCGCGCCGACCTCGTCGCCGCGCAGCATCCGCCAGCCCCCGTCGGCCGCGGGGTCCGGGACGGCGACGGCGCAGCGATCGGCGTCCGGGTCGTTGGCGATGACGATGTCGGGGTTCTCGCGGCGGGCGGTCGCGAAGGCGAGGTCCATCGCGCCGGGTTCCTCCGGGTTGGGGAACGCGACGGTGGGGAACGCCGGGTCGGGCTCGGCCTGCTCGGCGACGAGCACCGGGGCGGGGAAGCCCGCCCGCTCGAAGGCCGCCGTCAGCACGGACGTACCGACCCCGTGCATCGCCGTGTACACGACGCGGGCGGTGCGCGGCGAGCCGGCGGCGAGCACGGCGTCCGTACGGGCCAGATAGGCGTCCAGCACCTCCTCGCCGAGGGTCTCCCAGCCGCCGTCGGGGCGGGGCACGCCGTCGAGCGGGCCCACCGCGGCGATCTCGGCGGCGATCTCGCCGTCCGCCGGGGGGACGATCTGCGAACCGTCGCCGAGGTAGACCTTGTAGCCGTTGTCGCGCGGCGGGTTGTGGCTGGCGGTCACCTCGACACCGGCCACGGCACCCAGGTGCCGTATGGCGTACGCGAGCACGGGGGTGGGCAGGGGGCGGGGCAGGACCGCCGCGCGCAGGCCCGCGCCGGTCATCACGGCCGCGGTGTCACGGGCGAAGTCGGCGGACTTGTAGCGGGCGTCGTAGCCGATGACGACGAGCCCGCCGCCCTGCCCCTGCGCCTTCAGGTACGCGGCGAGGCCGGCCGCGGCGCGGATGACGACGGCACGGTTCATCCGCATCGGCCCGGCACCCAGCTCGCCGCGCAGCCCGGCCGTGCCGAACTGCAGCGTGCCGGCGAACCGTACGGCGAGCTCGTCGAGGTCCTCGGCGTCGAGGAGCGCGGCGAGCTCGTCACGGGTCTCGGGGTCGGGGTCCTCCGCGAGCCACGTCCTGGCCTGCGCGATGAGGTCCTGCTGCACGGTGTCCGCCTTTCTGCGGTGTGCGTCGTGGGTGGGTGCGTGCGCGACCCGGCCGCGGCCGGGTCAGATGCGTTCGAGGACCTGGGCCAGCAGCGAACCCATCCGGGTCGCCGAGTCCCGCCCGGCCTGGAGCACCTCCTCGTGGTTGAGCGGCTCGCCGCTCAGCCCCGCCGCCAGGTTCGTGACCAGCGAGATGCCCAGCACCTCGGCCCCGGCCTCGCGCGCCGCGATGGCCTCCAGCACGGTGGACATGCCGACCAGGTCGCCGCCCATGACCCGGACCATGTTGATCTCGGCGGGCGTCTCGTAGTGCGGGCCGGGGAACTGCACGTACACGCCCTCTTCGAGGGTGGCGTCGACCTCCTTGCACAGCGCGCGCAGCCGCGGCGAGTACAGGTCGGTCAGGTCGACGAAGTTGGCGCCGACGATCGGGGAGGACGCGGTCAGGTTGATGTGGTCGCTGATCAGCACCGGCTGACCGGGACGCATGCCCTCGCGCAGACCGCCGCAGCCGTTCGTCAGGACCACGGTCCGGCACCCCGCGGCGACGGCGGTGCGGACCCCGTGCGCGACGGCGGCGACCCCGCGGCCCTCGTAGAAGTGCGTACGGCCGAGGAAGACCAGCACCCGCTTCTCGCCGATCCGGTACGAGCGGATCGTGCCGCCGTGCCCCTGCACGGCGGGCGCCGGGAAACCGGGCAGCTCGGTCACCGGGAACTCGGCCTCCGGGACGCCGAGCGCATCGCCCGCGGGCGCCCAGCCGGAACCCATCACGAGCGCGACGTCGTGGGTCTCGGCGCCGGTCAGCTCGCGCAGGCGGGCGGCGGCGTCGGCAGCGGCGGCGTACGGCTCGCCCTGGATGTTGTCCGGAATAACTGATGCGTTCACGCGGATGAGGGTAGCCGGTGATTCCCTACGCGCGTAGATGCCCATGCGCGGAGCCCCCACGCGTTCCTTCGTACCTTCACACAAATACGCTGGTCGAGGGGTCAGCAGGGGCGCTTGCGCAGTTCCATCACATAGTCGTGCGGCGCGCCCGCGGACTCTGCGGCGTCGGCGATCTCGCCGAGATAGCGGGCGGACGGCAGCCCGCCCTCGTACCCGTTCAGCACGTACATCCAGGCCGGCTCCTCGCCGTCCAGGGTGTGCACCCGCACCCGCATCCGGCGGTAGATGTCCAGGCCGACGCCCTCCCACCGGTCCATGGAGTCCTCGTCCATCGCCGCCAGGTCGTACAGCGCCACGAAGACCTGGGAGCGGGGGGCCTCCACCACCGTGGCGAGCGCGCCCTCCCAGCCCATCTGCTCCCCGCCGAAGGTCAGCCGCCAGCCGTTGAGCCAGCCGGTGCAGCGCAGCGGGGAATGCGGTGCGCGGCGCGTCATCAGCCGCGCGTCGAGGTTGCCGGCGTACGCGGCGTAGAGCGACATGGCATCGAGAGTACGGGAGGTGACGGGAGGAACGTCGATTCCGGGGCGGAAGATCCCCCGAGGAGTTCGCTTCCTGCCGCCGCCCCGCCCCGCCGCGCACGCCGCCCCCGCCGCGCACGCCCGGCGCGCCCTCCCGGCCGGGCCCGCCCGCCGGCGGCCCCCGGCCCCGCCGCGCGCCCGGCGCACGTATGGAGGGCCCCGGGGCGAAGCACCTTGGCGGGTGCGGGACAATGAAGTACGTACTGCATTCCCCGGGGCCACCCCCCGGACCCCCGGCCGGGGCAGCAGACGGCCGCGGGATGACATACGCGAGGCGGACTTTTCGTGACCCGGATCGTGATCATCGGCGGCGGACCCGGCGGCTACGAGGCGGCATTGGTGGGCGCCCAGCTCGGCGCGGAGGTGACCGTCGTCGACTGCGACGGCCTCGGCGGCGCGTCCGTGCTCACCGACTGCGTGCCCTCGAAGACCCTGATCGCGACGGCGGAGGTGATGACCACCTTCGACTCCTCGTACGAGGAGCTGGGCATCATCGTCGCGGACGACACCCCGCCCCTCGAACAGGCGGCCCGCGTGGTCGGCGTCGACCTGGGCAAGGTCAACCGACGTGTGAAGCGCCTGGCGCTCGCCCAGTCCCACGACATCACCGCCTCGGTCACCCGGGCCGGCGCCCGGGTGATGCGCGGGCGCGGACGGCTGGAGGGCCTCCAGGCCGCCGACGGCTCCCGCACGGTCGTCGTGACCGCCGCGGACGGCACGGAGGAGCGGCTGACCGCCGACGCCGTGCTGATCGCGACCGGCGGCCACCCCCGGGAGATCCCGGACGCCCTCCCCGACGGCGAGCGCATCCTGAACTGGACCCAGGTCTACGACCTCGACGAGCTGCCCGAGGAGCTCATCGTGGTCGGCTCCGGCGTGACGGGCGCCGAGTTCGCGGGCGCCTACCAGGCGCTCGGCTCGCGCGTCACGCTCGTCTCCTCCCGCGACCGCGTGCTGCCCGGCGAGGACCCGGACGCCGCCGCCGTGCTGGAGGACGTCTTCCGGCGCCGCGGCATGAACGTCATGGCCCGCTCCCGGGCCCAGGCCGCCAAGCGCGTGGGCGACCGGGTCGAGGTCACCCTCGCCGACGGCCGGGTCATCTCCGGCTCGCACTGCCTCATGGCGGTCGGCGCGATCCCGAACAGCGCGGGCATGGGCCTGGAGGAGGCCGGGGTCCGGCTCAAGGACTCCGGCCACATCTGGACCGACAAGGTTTCCCGCACCAGTGCGCCCGGCGTCTACGCGGCCGGTGACGTCACCGGGATCTTCGCCCTCGCCTCGGTCGCCGCCATGCAGGGCCGGATCGCGATGTACCACTTCCTCGGCGACGCGGTGGCCCCGCTGAACCTGAAGACGGTCTCCTCGAACGTCTTCACCGACCCCGAGATCGCCACCGTCGGCTACACCCAGGCCGACGTCGACGCCGGCAAGATCGACGCCCGGGTCGTCAAGCTGCCGCTGCTGCGCAACCCGCGCGCCAAGATGCAGGGCATCCGCGACGGCTTCGTCAAGATCTTCTGCCGCCCCGGCACCGGCATCGTGGTCGGCGGCTGTGTCGTCGCCCCTCGGGCGAGTGAACTGATCCACCCCATCTCGATCGCGGTCGACAACAATTTGACGGTAGAACAGATTGCAAACGCTTTCACCGTTTATCCGTCGCTGTCGGGTTCGATCGCGGAAGTGGCCAGGCAGCTGCACACCCGTAAGCGCGCGGGTGAGGCGTAAGAGCCTTCCCGACCGGTCGTTCCCCGGCAACTCCCGGTAACTCGGGTGCTCCGGGGGACGCCGTTCGATCAGTACGGGTCAACAACCGGGCCTTCCATACCACTTGGCGACCCCGCGTATGCGCAACTTCCGTTAATCGGTGCAAACTGCTGAAAACGCTCGGGTGGTCACGTTACTGTCAGTTTCGTGTTCGCTGCAGAACGTCGTCAATTGATCCTCGAAATGGTGCGTGCCAACGGGGCGGTATCGCTCCGTGAGCTCGCCCGCGTCGTCCAGACCTCCGAAGTGACCGTACGGCGGGACGTGCGGGCGCTGGAGGCAGAAGGACTCCTCGACCGCCGGCACGGCGGTGCGGTCTTGCCGGGCGGTTTCACGCGGGAGTCCGGCTTTCCGCAGAAATCCCATCTCGCCACCGCCGAGAAGACGGCCATCGCCGACCTGGCCGCCGGTCTCGTGGAGGAGGGCGAGGCCATCGTCGTCGGTGCCGGTACGACCACGCAGGAGCTGGCCCGCCGGCTCGCGCGGATCCCCGGGCTGACCGTCGTCACCAACTCGCTGCTGGTCGCCCAGGCGCTGGCCCATGCCAACCGGGTGGAGGTGGTGATGACCGGCGGCACGCTGCGCGGTACCAACTACGCCCTGGTGGGCAGCGGAGCCGAGCAGTCCCTCCAGGGGCTGCGGGTCTCGCGTGCGTTCCTCTCGGGGAGCGGGCTCACCGCGGAGCGCGGCCTTTCCACGTCCAACATGCTCTCGGCGAGCGTGGACCGGGCCCTGGTACAGGCCGCCGCCGAGGTGGTGGTCCTGGCGGACCACACGAAGCTCGGCTCCGACACCATGTTCCAGACGGTGCCGACGGACCTCATCACCCGCCTCGTGACGGACGAGCCCCCCGGCCACGACGACCGTGCCTCGGCCGAACTGCAGGCACTGGCGGACCAGGGCGTGCAGATCGCCGTGGCCGGTGCCGGAAACGGCCCGGCCCCGGCCGAGCCCCTCCCGCACGGCCGACAGTCCCGCCGGGACATGCCGCTGCCCGGTCAGCGCCGTACGCACGGGGGCGGCACCACCACCTCGGGGCCGGGCCCGCAGCAACTGCGGAGCGCGGCGGTGCTGACGGACCAGGGCCAGGGGGACCGGGCGCGGGTCGCGGATCTGCGACGCCGGTAGCCGGACCGGCCCGGCCCACTGGCCCGTCGGCCCCCGGCTCACCGGCCCATCGGGGAGGGCGCCGCCCGCGGACAGCGGTGTGCAGGGCGGTGGGGGCGTGGCAGTGGTGCTGTGTCCGTGGCGTTGTGGTGCCGTGGTCGCGGCGCCGGGCTGGTGGGGTCAACTCCCTTCCGCGTTCGGCCCTTTCAGCCCTTGCAGGGTCAGCGTCAGCAGCCGGTCCGCCAGCTCCGGGTCGTCCGGCGACTGCTCGGCGGCCAGGGCGATCGCGTTCGTCAGCTGCATCAGGTCGTCGATCGACACGTCCGGCCGCACGGCCCCGCTCGCCCGCGCCCGAGCCAGCAGGGTCGCGCCCGCCTCACGCAGCGGCACATTGCACTGCGACAGCGCCGAAGTCTCGTCCCGGGACGTCGACATGAGCGCCTGGGCGACTCCCCGGTACTCGCCCGCGTGGGTGATGATCGCGCGCAGCCACTCCACCAGCCCCCGGCAGGGCTGTTCGGTCTCGGCGAGCTCGTGGGAACGGGCGATCAGGGACGTCAGGGCCTCCTGGAAGACCGCGTTCATCAGCGCGTGCCGGTTCGGGAAGTGCCGGTACAGGGTGCCGATGCCCACGCCCGCGCGCCGCGCGATCTCCTCCAGCGGCGCGTCGGTGCCGTGCTCCGCGAAGGCGGTACGGGCCTCGCGCAGCAGCCGGTCGTAGTTCCGGCGGGCGTCGGCGCGCATGGGCCGGGCCGGCGTCCGTGCCGTACTGGTCGTCATTGCGCGGTCCTCCCGATCTCCGTCCCGGGGTCCAGGATGCCACCGCCCGCCCGGCGGCCCCGCCGCGAGGCGCATCCGCGGAACGGGCGTGATACGGGAAGGGACGGACGCGGCCCGGCCCGGGTGAGGCCCGGGGAGCGGGGAAAACCGGCGGGGCCCCGCGCGGCCGTGTACGGCTTCGCAGGGCCCCGGTGGTGCTACGGGTACCGCTTCGGGACGTCAGTCCTTGATCTCGCAGATGACCGCACCGGAGGAGACCGAGCTGCCGACCTCGGCGGCGAGGCCCTTGACGGTGCCGGAGCGGTGCGCGTTCAGCGGCTGTTCCATCTTCATGGCTTCGAGGACGACGACGAGGTCGCCTTCCTGGACCTGCTGGCCTTCTTCGACGGCGATCTTGACGATGGTGCCCTGCATGGGGGAGGCGAGGGTGTCGCCGGAGACGGCGGAGCCGGACTTCTTGGCCGCGCGGCGCTTGGGCTTGGCCCCGGCGGCGAGGCCGGTGCGGGCCAGGGACATGCCCAGGGAGGAGGGCAGGGAGACTTCCAGGCGCTTGCCGCCGACCTCGACGACGACGGTCTCACGGCCGGGCTCCTCCTCCGCCTCCGCGTCCGCGGTGGCCGTGAAGGGCTTGATCTCGTTGACGAACTCCGTCTCGATCCAGCGGGTGTGGACCTGGAAGGGGTCGGCGGTGAAGGCGGGATCGGCGACCACGGCGCGGTGGAAGGGCAGGGCGGTGGCCATGCCCTCGACGTTGAACTCGGCCAGCGCACGGGCCGCGCGCTGCAGGGCCTGCTCACGGGTCGCACCGGTCACGATCAGCTTGGCGAGCAGGGAGTCCCAGGCCGGGCCGATCACCGAGCCGCTCTCCACACCGGCGTCCAGGCGGACGCCGGGGCCGGTGGGCGGGGCGAAGAGGGTGACGGTGCCCGGGGCGGGGAGGAAGCCGCGGCCGGGGTCCTCGCCGTTGATCCGGAACTCGAAGGAGTGCCCGCGCACGGCCGGGTCGTCGTAGCCCAGCTCCTCGCCGTCGGCGATGCGGAACATCTCGCGCACCAGGTCCAGGCCGGTGACCTCCTCGGTCACCGGGTGCTCGACCTGCAGACGGGTGTTGACCTCCAGGAAGGAGATCGTGCCGTCCGTGCCGACGAGGAACTCCACCGTGCCCGCACCGACGTAGCCGGCCTCCTTCAGGATGGCCTTGGACGCCGCGTACAGCTCGGCGTTCTGCTCGTCGGTCAGGAAGGGGGCCGGGGCCTCCTCGACGAGCTTCTGGTGGCGGCGCTGCAGCGAGCAGTCACGGGTGGAGACCACGACCACGTTGCCGTGGGAGTCGGCCAGGCACTGCGTCTCCACGTGCCGGGGCTTGTCGAGGTAGCGCTCCACGAAGCATTCGCCGCGCCCGAACGCGGCCACCGCCTCGCGTACCGCCGAGTCGTACAGCTCGGGGACCTCCTCCAGGGTGCGGGCCACCTTCAGCCCGCGCCCGCCGCCGCCGAAGGCCGCCTTGATCGCGATCGGCAGCCCGTGCTCCCGCGCGAAGGCGACGACCTCGTCCGCGCCGGAGACCGGGTCGGGGGTGCCTGCCACCAGCGGGGCCCCGGCACGCTGCGCGATGTGCCGGGCGGCCACCTTGTCGCCCAGGTCCCGGATCGCCTGCGGCGGCGGCCCGATCCAGGTCAGCCCCGCGTCGAGCACCGCCTGCGCGAACTCCGCGTTCTCCGACAGGAACCCGTAACCGGGGTGGATCGCGTCCGCCCCGGAGTCCTTCGCCGCCTGCAGCACCTTGGCCATGTCCAGATAACTGGCCGCCGGGGTGTCACCGCCCAGAGCGAATGCCTCGTCGGCCACCCGCACATGCAGAGCATCCCGGTCCGGGTCCGCGTAAACGGCCACACTCCCGATCCCGGCATCCCGGCACGCCCGAGCAACACGGACAGCAATTTCGCCACGGTTGGCGATGAGCACCTTGCGCACGATGGCTCCCTCCTTGAAACAAGCTGAGTTTAGGGACTACCGACACGGCCCTACGACCCGTCCCCAATGGTGAGCTTGCCCACACGGAGTGTGATTCGTGGCTTGCCCAAGTCGCGAAATCCCTTGTGGCACCACGGTACGCCGGGATTCATAACCGCACAGTAGCCACGAGGTGTGGTCCAGGTCTCTGTTCGTACGAGCAGCGACTTTCTGTGATTTTTTGTCGAGTCCCCACTAATGGGCGAACGATTCTTTGCCCGGCGCACGAGAGCGGCGGGAAGGGGGCGGAGGGGGAGTGCGGAGGCGCGCGTCCCGGATGGGGGGCGCGGGCAAGGAGCGCTCAAACTCTTGTCCGAGGCGTTACCCATTAGTAGGGTCCGCGCTATCGCACGTACTGCAGGTAACAGGGGGTGGAACACCGTGGTCCGCAGACCGGTGGCGTTCGTGGCCGCGATCGTGCTGTTCGCGGAGGCCGTGGGCATCGCGTTCATCAACGTCGTGCTGGCGACGGTCGTCGAGAACCAGGACATGTCCCTGGCCGGTATCGAACCCTCCGCCATCTCCACCGGCACCTGGGTGATGGGCGGCGTTTCCGGCGCGTACCTGCTGCTGTGCGGGCTGATCCTCCTGCTGACCGGCATCCGCGACCGGGCCCCCGGCCGGATCGGCCGCATCGTCCTGATCGTCTGCGCCGTCGTGCACGGGGTGCTGGGCGCGCTCACGGTGGGCCTGGCCGGCTGGATCGCGTTCGCGGTCATGATGGTGGTGCTCGGGCTGATCGTGCTGACGCTGGTGGCGTACGGCACCGGGGACGAGAAGCGCGACGGACCGGTCGCCGGCGCCGAGCAGGGGACCGCGGCCCCCGTCGCCTGAACGGAGCCGCCGGGTCCGTCGCCGCTGCCGGACGGGACCTCGGTGCCGTTCGCCCGGACGGACCTGTCGAGTTCCGCCACCGCCGCCTGGCCGGGCGCCGTGCCGCCGATCGCCCGAACGGCCCCGTCGGAGCCCCGTGTCCGCCCGCCGTCCGGGTCCGAATTGCCGCTTCCTGCAAGGCGTTCCGTACGGCGTGTCGCGGGCGTGTCGCAGGGCGGGTCGGGTCGGGTCGGTCCGCGACACGCCGTCACCGGGCGGGTCGGGCAGGTCGGGCCGTTCCCGTCGGCCCCGCGACCGTCCGGTCCCGGTTCTCGGTCCCGGTTCTCGGCTCCGGTCCTCGGTCCCGGCTCTCAGGCCCAGAGTTCGGTGACGGAGATCCCCAGCTCGCCCAGCAGTCGGCGCAGCAGCGGCAGCGACAGGCCGATGACGTTGCCGTGGTCGCCCTCGATGGAGTCGACGAACGGTGCCGAGCGGCCGTCCAGGGTGAAGGCGCCCGCAACGTGCAGGGGCTCGCCCGTGGCCACGTAGGCGGCGATCTCGGCGTCCGTCGGTTCGCCGAAGCGGACGGTCGTGGAGGCGGTCGCCGAGGCCGTGCGTCCGGTCGCCGTGTCGATCACGCTGTGGCCGGTCCGCAGCACCCCGGCCCGGCCGCGCATGGACTTCCAGCGGGCGATGGCCTCCTCGCCGTCGGCGGGCTTGCCGAGCGCCTCGCCGTCCAGTTCGAGCACCGAGTCGCAGCCGACGACGAGCGCACCCGCCGCCTCCGGCCGGCCGGCCACCGCGGCGGCCTTGGCCTCGGCGAGCACGAGGGCCAGCTCGGCGGGGGTGGGGGCGCTCAGCGCGTCCTCGTCCACCCCACTGACGACCACCTCGGGTGCGAATCCGGCCTGCCGGAGGAGGCCGAGACGGGCGGGGGAGGCGGAGGCGAGCACGAGTCGGCGCTGATCAGTCATACCCGCCATCGTAGAAGGGGCGGCCGGGGCCTTCCGTACGGTCCTCGGTCCTCAGGGGTGCACACCGATCACCAACATCGCGAGCACCATCGCGAGCGCAAGCACCAGCCCCGCGCGACGCATCATGTCCTGGGCGTCGCGCAGTTCCTTCGGCGGCTTGTTCTCGGGGTCGGACCACAGCATGGAAACGATCCTGCTGCCCGGGGTGGACACCGCGCCTGAGTACGGGTACTCAACCGCGGTGGCGCGTACGGGCGGATCGCGCCGAACACCACAAAGGTCCGGCCCCTCGGCAGGGGCCGGACCTCCGGAAACGCGTGCTGTCGTGGCTAGCCGGGCCAGTACGTCCGGGCCCAGGCGCGCGGTCCCGGCAGGTGGCGCGCGCGCCGCGCGATGCGGCCCGGGTCGGACCACTGTCCGGGCAGCGCCGGCGCCTCGGCGGCCGCTTCGGACGTCGTCGCCGCGGCGCGGGCCCGCACCACCGCCAGTGCGGCGGCCAGCTCCTCAGGGGTCGGGTTGCCCCGTACGACCTTGATCATGGCCAGGACCCTTTCTAGAGGGGGATGTTGCCGTGCTTCTTCGGGGGCAGCGACTCCCGCTTGGTGCGCAGCTGGCGCAGCCCCTTCACGATGTGCGCACGGGTGTCGGACGGCATGATCACCGCGTCGACGTAGCCGCGTTCGGCCGCCACGTACGGGTTGAGCAGCGTGTCCTCGTAGTCGGCGATCAGCTCGGCGCGGGTGGCGTCCTGGTCCTCGGCGGCCGCGATCGTGCGGCGGTGCAGGATGTTCACCGCACCCTGCGCGCCCATCACGGCGATCTGCGCGGTCGGCCAGGCGAGGTTGATGTCGGCGCCGAGGTGTTTGGAGCCCATGACGTCGTACGCGCCGCCGAACGCCTTGCGGGTGATCACGGTGATCAGCGGGACGGTCGCCTCGGCGTAGGCGTAGATCAGCTTGGCGCCGCGCCGGATGATGCCGCCGTACTCCTGGTCGACGCCGGGCAGGAAGCCGGGGACGTCGACGAAGGTCAGCACGGGCACGTTGAAGGCGTCGCAGGTGCGGACGAAGCGGGCGGCCTTCTCGCTCGCGTTGATGTCCAGGCAGCCCGCGAACTGCATCGGCTGGTTGGCGACGATGCCGACCGGGTAGCCCTCGACGCGCCCGAATCCGGTGATGATGTTCGGCGCGAACAGGGCCTGGGTCTCCAGGAATTCGCCGTCGTCCAGCACGTGCTCGATGGCGGTGTGCATGTCGTACGGCTGGTTCGCCGAGTCCGGGATGAGGGTGTCGAGCTCGCGGTCCTCGTCCGTCGTGGCCAGGTCCGCCGGCTCGGGGAAGGCGGGCGCCTCGGAGAGGTTGTTCGAAGGCAGGTACGACAGCAGCGACTTGACGTACTCGATGGCGTCCTTCTCGTCGCCCGCCATGTGGTGCGCCACACCGGAGGTGGTGTTGTGGGTGCGGGCGCCGCCCAGCTCCTCGAAACCGACGTCCTCGCCGGTGACGGTCTTGATGACGTCGGGGCCGGTGATGAACATGTGCGAGGTCTGGTCGACCATGACCGTGAAGTCGGTGATCGCGGGGGAGTACACCGCGCCGCCCGCGCACGGTCCGACGATCAGCGAGATCTGCGGGACCACACCCGAGGCGTGCACGTTGCGGCGGAAGATCTCGGCGAACAGACCGAGCGCGGCCACACCCTCCTGGATGCGGGCCCCACCGCCGTCGTTGATGCCGATGACCGGGCAGCCGGTCTTCAGCGCGAAGTCCATCACCTTGACGATTTTCTCACCGTAGACCTCGCCCAGCGAGCCGCCGAAGATGGTGAAGTCCTGCGAGTACACGCAGACGGGGCGGCCGTCGACCGTGCCGTAACCGGTGACGACGCCGTCCCCGTAGGGGCGGTTCTTCTCGATGCCGAAGTTGGTGGAACGGTGCCGGGCGAACTCGTCGAGCTCCACGAAGGAACCCTGGTCGAGCAGCAGGTCCACCCGCTCGCGGGCGGTCAACTTGCCCTTCGCGTGCTGCTTCTCGACCGCGCGTGCCGAACCCGCGTGCGTCGCCTCGTCGATACGGCGCTGCAGGTCCGCGATCTTGCCCGCGGTGGTGTGGATGTCGATCTCTTCCGGCTCGGACATCGGGTGGCGGCTCCCTGCCTGGTCACGAGGACGACTGTGGTGCCGGTCAGCTGCTCGGACACCTACTGATCCGTAGCGTATCGGCGCGGATACGGTTCGGCAGTGCGTCGTTTGCCACACCTAGTCTGGGTTGCATGACACCTTCGGATGCGTCTCACAGCCGCTGGTCGGACCTCGACCGGCCGCCCCTGAACGTCCCCGCGCTGCGCCGCGGACTGCTGCGGCCGGGCGGGCTGTGGACCGCGCTCGACGTGGTGGAGAGCACCGGGTCCACCAACTCCGACCTGGTCCGGCGCGCGGACGGGCTCGCCGAGGGCGCGGTGCTGATCGCCGAGGAGCAGACCGCGGGGCGGGGCCGCCTCGACCGCACCTGGACGGCTCCGGCCCGTTCGGGGCTCTTCTTCTCCGTCTACCTGACGCCGGGCGACGTCCCCGTCGAACGGTGGGGCTGGCTGCCGCTGCTCACCGGCGTCGCGGCGGCCACCGGCCTGGCACGGGCCGCGGGCGTCGACACGGCCCTGAAGTGGCCCAACGACCTCCTGGTCACGGTGGGCGGCGAGGAGCGCAAGGCGGGCGGCATCCTCGCCGAGCGCGCCGGGGACGGCGTCGTCGTCGGCATGGGCCTCAACGTCTCCCTGCGCGCCGACGAGCTGCCCGCGCCCACGGCCGGGTCGCTGGCCCTGGCCGGTGCGGTCTCCACCGACCGCGAGACGCTGCTGCGGAGCGTGCTGCGCTCGCTGGAGCACTGGTACGGCCGGTGGCGCGAGGCGGACGGCGACGCCACGGAGAGCGGACTGCAGGAGGCGTACGCGGCCGGCTGCGCGACGCTCGGCCGGACGGTACGGGCCCAGCTGCCCGGCGACCGCACGCTCGTCGGCGAGGCCGTGGCGATCGACGGCGACGGCCGGCTGCTCCTGTCCACGGAGGACGGCCTGCAGGAACCGGTGTCGGCGGGCGACATCGTCCATCTGCGGGGCGTCGGCGGCGGCCTGGTCTGAGCCCCGCAACGGCGTACGGCCCCCGGAACGACCCATGGCACACGTGTCCACCAGGTACGTTCCCCGGCGCCCCGGCGGGCGGGGCCGGGGCTTTCGGGTGCGTTCCGGGACGCCACAAGGGCGTGAGCCACGGCACACCTGCCGTATCGTTGAGGCGATCCACCGACAGATCGGCAGGGCAGTGCGCAGGGAACGGGCAGGAGGCGGCTGGTGACCGTCGACGACACGACTTCTGGCTCGGGGACGCAGCCCCCGTCGGAATCCTCGGTCCACGCGACACCGCATCACGAAGTCGACCACACGGCGGAGCCGAGCGACGACCCCCTCGCGATCCGGCTGGAACACCTGATCCTGGGCGCCGACCGCCGCTACACGCCGTTCCAGGCGGCCCGTACCGCCGGTGTCTCCATGGACCTGGCCTCCCGGTTCTGGCGGGCCATGGGCTTCGCCGACATCGGGCAGGCCAGGGCGCTCACCGAGGCCGACGTACTGGCGCTGCGCCGTCTCGCCGGTCTCGTCGAGGCGGGGTTGCTCAGCGAGCCGATGGCGATCCAGGTGGCCCGGTCCACCGGCCAGACCACCGCCCGGCTGGCGGAGTGGCAGATCGACTCCTTCCTGGAGGGGCTGACCGAGCCGCCCGAGCCCGGGATGACCCGTACCGAGGTCACGTACCCGCTGGTCGAGCTGCTCCTGCCGGAGCTGGAGGAGTTCCTGGTGTACGTGTGGCGCCGGCAGCTCGCCGCCGCCACGGGCCGGGTCGTGCAGGCCGCCGACGACGAGGAGATGGTCGACCGGCGGCTCGCCGTCGGCTTCGCCGACCTCGTCGGGTTCACCCGGCTGACCAGGCGCCTGGAGGAGGAGGAGCTCGGCGAGCTGGTCGAATCGTTCGAGACCACCGCGGCCGACCTGGTCGCGGCGCACGGCGGCCGGCTCATCAAGACCCTCGGCGACGAGGTCCTCTTCGCCGCCGACGACGCGGGCACCGCGGCCGAGATCGCGCTGCGCCTGATCGAGGCGATGACGCAGGACGAGACGATGCCCGCCCTCCGCGTCGGCATCGCCTTCGGCACGGTCACCACCCGAATGGGCGATGTCTTCGGGACGACGGTGAACCTCGCCAGCCGGTTGACGTCGATAGCGCCCAAGGACGCCGTGCTCGTGGACGGGGCGTTCGCGGAGGAGCTGACCCGGACCGGCGACGCCCCCGCCTCCGAGGCGCAGGCGGCGGAGGCGGCCGCGGCGGCCGAGAAGGAGCGCCGGGCGGGTGCGGAACCGGCGGCGCTGCCCACGTACCGCTACGGGCTGCAGCCGATGTGGCAGCGCCCGGTGCGCGGGCTCGGCGTGGTGGAGCCCTGGCTGCTGGCCCGCCGCGGCACGAGCTCCTGACCCCGCTCCGTTCCGGTCCCGTCCGGGGCTGTTCCAGGCTGCCCCGGGCCGCTTCGGAGCACGTCCCCGCAGCGCACCCCCACCGGCCCGGGGCCACGGACGGGGCGCGCCATAGGATCCCTCCGGTAACGATCGTTAACCGGAGGGGTGCAGTCATGACCATCACGTCCGAGCAGCGGTTCGGGGACTTCGTCGGCGTACGGGTCCACGAGGGGCAGGAACACGTCGCCGAGCTGGTTCTCGACCGCCCCAGGGCGATGAACGCCGTGTCCACGGACATGGCCCGCTCGATCGCCGCCGCCTGTGCCGCGCTCGCCGTCGACCCGGACGTACGGGTCACCGTCCTCACTTCCAGCCACGAGCGGGCCTTCTGCGTGGGTGCGGACCTGAAGGAGCGGAACTCCTTCACCGACGCCGAACTGCTGCGCCAGCGCCCCACCGCCCGTGCCGCGTACACCGGCGTGCTCGAACTTCCGATGCCGACCATCGCGGCCGTGCACGGCTTCGCGCTCGGCGGCGGGTTCGAGCTGGCCCTGTCCTGCGACCTGATCGTCGCCGACCGCACGGCCGTGGTCGGTCTGCCCGAGGTCTCGGTCGGCGTCATCCCCGGCGGCGGCGGCACGCAGCTGCTGCCGCGGCGCATCGGTGCGGCGCGCGCGGCCGAACTGGTCTTCACGGCCCGGCGGGTGGAGGCGGCCGAGGCGCACGGCCTCGGGCTGGTCGACGAGCTGGTGGAGGCCGGGCAGGACCGGGCGGTGGCGCTGGAGCTCGCCGGGCGGATCGCCGCCAACTCCCCGGTGGGGCTGCGGGCCGCCAAGCGGGCGCTGCGGCTGGGCCACGGCCTCGACCTGCGGGCCGGTCTCGAAGTCGAGGACGCCGCCTGGCGGTCGGTGGCCTTCTCCGGGGACCGCGCCGAGGGCGTGGCCGCGTTCAACGAGAAGAGGAAGCCGAATTGGCCCGGTGAGTGACGCTCCGTGACATTGTGACCTGAAAGGACACGCAGCGAACACAATCGACGCCGCAAACTGATCGAAACGCCACAAAGCTACATAAGCTGTAGTGATGGGTGATGATGCGCGGCTGCGGGCCGTGGTTTCGCTTGCGCAGACGATGGCGGCGGCACACACCCCACGGGGGTCGTGGCGAGCGGCCGCGCTGGGGGCGTGCGAGGCACTGGGCGGCAGTTTCGCCGCGCTCTCCGTGTGGGAGCGCGGCCGGGGGCAGCTGCGGGTACTGGTGAACGCGGGTGAACGCGCCGAGGGGGAGGAGGAGTTCCCCGAGGCGGAGACGTACCCGGTGCACCAGTTCCCGGAGATCACCGAGTTCCTGCACGAACGCTGGGCCGGCGGCGGTGAGCCCGACGCCTGGGTGGAGACCGTCGACGGCCCGGTGGACTGGGCGCCGGGCGGCGGGCGGGGGTACGGGAGCGGGTACGGGCGGGAGCGGGGGGCCACCCTGCGCAGGCGCGGGCGCGGCTGCTGCGTGGTCGCGCCGATCGTGCTGCACGGGCGGGCCTGGGGTGAGCTGTACGTGGCCCGCCGGGTGGGCGAGCCGGTGTTCGGGCGGGAGGACGCGGACTTCGCGACCGTGCTGGCCTCGGTCGTCGCCGCCGGGATCTCCCAGACCGAACGGCTCGAAGAGGTCCGCAAGCTCGCCTTCACCGACCCGCTCACCGGGCTGGCCAACCGTCGTGCCGTCGACGTGCGGCTGGACGAGGCGGTGGAGCGGCACCGGGCGGAAGGAGTGGTGGTCAGCCTGGTCGTCTGCGACCTCAACGGTCTGAAGCGCGTCAACGACACCCATGGCCACGCGGTCGGCGACCGCCTGCTGGAACGTTTCGGTTCGGTGCTGTCCCGGTGCGGCGCGATGCTGCCCGGCGCGCTCGCGGCACGGCTGGGCGGGGACGAGTTCTGTCTGCTCGCGGTGGGGACGGAGGTGGACGACGTGGTCCGGGTGTCCACCGAACTCTGCGAGCGGGCGGCCGAGTTGGAGCTCGGTGACGGGGTGGCCTGTGGGGTCGCGTCGACCGGCGACCCGGTCGGCCCCGTGGTGTCGGCGCGGCGGCTGTTCCGGCTGGCGGACGCGGCCCAGTACCGGGCGAAGGCGGCCCGCTCGGCGAAGCCGGTGGTGGCGGGGCGCGACGACGAGGTGATCCGGCTGGCCGACTCCCCGCCCAGGCCCGCCCACGACCGCCGCCGCCTGCGCGGCAACCGCCCCTGAGTCCGCGCCCTGAGTCCGCGCCCTGAGTTCGCGCCCCGTGACCGCCCCGGTCCGCGGGGCGCCGGGCGGGGGTGCCGGGCCGGGGTGCGGGGCGGGTGAGGAGTCGATCACGCGACCACTGGTGACATGAAGGGATTCAGTCCGTACGCTTCTGAATATGGATATGCACACAGTCGTGGTGGGGACGTCCGGTACCACCGCTCAGGACGTCATCGCCGTGGCACGCGGCAACGCCCGCGTCGAGCTCTCCGAGGCCGCCGTGAACGCGCTCGCCGCGGCCCGGGAGATCGTGGACGCGCTCGCCGCCAAGCCCGAGCCGGTCTACGGCGTCTCCACCGGATTCGGGGCGCTGGCCAGCAGGCACATCGGCCACGAGCTCCGCGCCCAGCTCCAGCGCAACATCGTCCGCTCGCACGCCGCCGGCATGGGGCCGCGCGTCGAGCGCGAGGTCGTGCGCGCGCTGATGTTCCTGCGGCTGAAGACGGTCGCCTCCGGGCACACCGGCGTACGCCCCGAGGTCGCGCAGACCATGGCCGACGTGCTCAACGCGGGCATCACGCCCGTCGTCCACGAGTACGGCTCGCTCGGCTGCTCCGGCGACCTGGCCCCGCTCTCCCACTGCGCCCTGACGCTGATGGGCGAGGGCGACGCGGAGGGCCCCGACGGCACCGTGCGCCCCGCCGGCGAACTGCTCGCCGCCCACGGCATCACCCCGGTCGAGCTGCGCGAGAAGGAGGGGCTCGCCCTCCTCAACGGCACGGACGGCATGCTCGGCATGCTGGTCATGGCCCTCGACGACCTCAAGAACCTCTACACCTCGGCCGACATCACCGCCGCCCTCTCCCTGGAGGGACTGCTCGGCACGGACAAGGTGCTCGCCCCGGAGCTGCACGCCATCCGCCCGCACCCGGGCCAGGGCGCCAGCGCCGACAACATGCTGCGGGTCCTCGCCGGATCGGGCCTGACGGGCCACCACCAGGACGACGCGCCGCGGGTCCAGGACGCCTACTCCGTGCGCTGCGCGCCCCAGGTCAACGGCGCGGGCCGCGACACCCTCGACCACGCCCGGACCGTCGCGGAGCGCGAGCTGGCCTCCGCCGTCGACAACCCCGTCGTCCTCCCCGACGGGCGGGTCGAGTCCAACGGGAACTTCCACGGCGCCCCCGTCGCGTACGTGCTCGACTTCCTGGCGATCGTCGCCGCCGACCTCGGCTCGATCTGCGAGCGCCGCACCGACCGGCTGCTGGACAAGAACCGTTCGCACGGGCTGCCGCCGTTCCTCGCCGACGACGCGGGCGTGGACTCCGGCCTGATGATCGCCCAGTACACCCAGGCCGCCCTGGTCAGCGAGATGAAGCGGCTCGCCGTCCCGGCGTCGGCCGACTCCATCCCGTCCTCCGCCATGCAGGAGGACCACGTCTCCATGGGCTGGTCGGCCGCCCGCAAGCTCCGTACCGCCGTCGGCAACCTCAACCGGATCGTCGCCGTCGAGCTGTACGCGGCGACCCGCGCCATCGAACTGCGCGCCGCCGGAGGGCTCGTCCCCGGGCCCGCCTCGCGCGCCGTCGTCGAGGCGCTGCGCGCCGCCGGTGTCCAGGGCCCGGGGCCGGACCGCTTCCTGTCGCCGGACCTGGCCACGGCGGACGAGTTCGTCCGGGCGGGGAAGCTGGTCGCGGCGGTCGAGCCGGTGACCGGTCCGCTCGCGTAGGGCGTGTTTCGAAAGCAGCGTCGTCCGCCCTCCGGGCGGGGAAAACCACGGGGCGCAGTGAGATGCAGCGGGTCGTGGGAGGGCCGGCGGCGCGAGGGCCTACGCTCCGGCGCATGAACGCTTCTGAGACATCGCAGTTCGTCCGCCTTCGGGTCGACATGGTGCTGGAGATCACGGACCTCGCCGCCCTCAGCGGCACCGCACTGGAGTCCATCGCCGCCGAGTACGGGGAACCGGGCGGCGAATCCGCCGAGGAACGCACCCGTGCCGAGGCCGCCGTGCGGGAGGACGGCGCGGAGGCCCTCGCCTCCCTCGTCGACCCGTTCGACCTGGTCGGCGAGGTGCCCGGCGTCCTGCTCACCCAGGCGTCCTGGAGCAGCGAGAGCATCGACCACGACCCGGACGACCCGGACCACTGGGACCTCGACGACGACGAGGACGGCGAGGACGGCGAGGACGGCGAGGACGAGTACGAGGAGGTCCGGGTGCGGGACGAGGCGGAAGGGAGCCGGAGCGGCGTCGGCGTCCCGCACAATGGGTGAGGACGACGTCGGACGCGACGGCGCGAGCGGCGGGCCCGGCGGGTGAAGAGCACCGGCCCCGGCCCGTTCCGCACGGGCCGGGGCCGTGCCGTTCACCGCTCGCCCATACGCGATCGACGTCGGGAACCACCGCAACCGCGGACGCGTCGATGAGTGTTGTTCCCCACATTTCTCTCGGATGTGGAACGGAGTACCCCTTGCCGGGGGTTCTTTCCAGGGACATTGGCGGGTTCCGCCGGTCATCGGTGGCTCCGCTCGGGGTTTTTGGGGATTTCGGCGACGATGGAGAAGCGTGTGATGACGGACAGCAAGCGGCGCAGGGGTCTCATGGCCGTGTCCGCACTGCTCGGCGGTGTGCTGGTGCTCACCGCCTGCAACGACGGCACGGACAAGAGCGGCGGCGACGGCTCGAAGAAGTCGCAGGCGGCCGAGGTCGACAAGGCGGCCGCACAGGATGCCTCGGAAGCACAGATAACGATCTCGCCGAAGAACGGCGCGACCAACGCGAGCATCAACAACGACGCCAAGGTCACCGTCGCCAAGGGCACGCTGTCCGAGGTCGTCATGACGACCTCGGCCGGGGCGACCGTCAAGGGCAGCCTCTCCGCCGACGGCAAGAGCTGGAAGCCCGACGTCCAGCTGGAGCGCTCGACCACGTACAAGATCAACGCGACGGCGAAGGACTCCAAGGGCCGCGAGGCGCACGAGAACTCCTCCTTCACCACCGTGTCGCCCGCCAACAGCTTCATCGGGAACTTCACCCCCGAGGACGGCTCCACGGTCGGCGTCGGCATGCCGGTCTCCATCAACTTCAACAAGCCGATCACGGACCGGAAGGCCGTCCAGGCCGGCATCACCGTGACGTCCAGCAGCGGCCAGCAGGTCGTCGGTCACTGGTTCAACTCGCAGCGTCTGGACCTGCGCCCCGAGAACTACTGGCAGGGCGGCTCCACCGTCACCCTGAAGCTGGCGCTCGACGGCGTCGAGGGCTCGGACGGCGTCTTCGGCGTGCAGCAGAAGACGGTCACCTTCAAGATCGGCCGCAACCAGGTCTCGACCGTCGACGCCAAGACGAAGACGATGACCGTCACCCAGGACGGCAAGACGATCCGGACCATCCCGATCTCCGCCGGTTCCCCCGACAACCCCACGTACAACGGACAGATGGTGATCTCCGAGAAGTTCAAGGAGACCCGGATGAACGGTGCGACGGTCGGCTTCACCGACGACGACGGCAAGGGCGAGTACGACATCAAGGACGTGCCGCACGCCATGCGGCTGTCCACCTCCGGCACCTTCATCCACGGCAACTACTGGGGCGCGCGGTCGATCTTCGGCAGCGTCAACACCAGCCACGGCTGTGTCGGCCTCCCCGACGTGAAGGGTGCGGGCGACGGCGGCCAGCCCGCCGCCTGGTTCTACAACAACTCCCTCATCGGTGACGTGGTCGTCGTCAAGAACTCCCCGGACAAGACCATCACCCCCGACAACGGCCTCAACGGCTGGAACATGAGCTGGGCGGAGTGGACGGCGGGCTCCGCGGCCTGACCCGACCCCACGCGCTCGGTACCCGACCTCCCCACGCCCGGTACCCGGCGCACCCCGAACCCCGCAGTGTGAAGGCGGCGGCACCCGGATCCACCAGGATCCCGCGGTGCCGCCGCCTTCGTCGGTCCGTGCGCCCACGGTGCCTGCGGCGTCCGGTGGCCCGTACGTTCCCGGGGCTGTCGCGGTCTTCGTCGGTCCGTACGCCCGTGGGGCTGTGGTGTTCCTCGGCCCGTACGCCCGTCGGTTCCGCCGACCGTCCGCGTTCCTGCTCAGCGGGGGGAGGCCGTGGCGTTCCGGTGGGCGGCCAGGTCGCTGCGGCGGACCTGGCGCAGGCCCGACGGATCGGTGTACGGCTCGCCGTTGCAGCCGTTCGGGAGCGCGACGGGGTGCGGGGCCTCGGGGCCGGGCCCGGGGCTCGTGAGGAGCGAACGCAGCCCGTACCAGGGTTGCAGCAACAGCAGGCTCAGCCCGTACAGCCAGCGCCGTACCAGCTGCCGCAGACCCGGACGTCCGGCGTCGGGCAGCCTGATCACCCGGATTCCCATGATCAGCTTGCCCACCCCGGCCCCGGCGATCGAGGTGAGGACCACCTGGTTGAGGAACGAGAACGCGAGTGCCGGACCGGCCAGCAGGCCGAGGACCTCGGTGACGGTGGTGGACGTGCCCACGTACGGCCGGGCCAGCAGGCCGGCGGTGACGAGACAGAAGTAGCTGTCGAGCCCGACCGCGAGGTGGCGGCGCGTGTCGCCCGCGCGTGGCGGCAGGCGCGGCCCGAGGGGGTGCCCCGAGGCGGGCGCGGGCGGGGGCACGGGCACGAACGTGGGCACGGGCGGAGGCGGGAAGGCCGTGCCGCGCGTCGGCGGGGTCGGTCCGGACGGGTTCCGGGTACGCCTCTTCCCCCATGACGTTGTCATGACAACATCATGTCTGATGTCCCGTCACCCCACGTCCGGAAATCGGACTCCGGGTACGCCGGACACGTCCTAGTCTCTCGGTCATGACCGTCGCCATCACCGCCATGATCACCGCAGTGGTCGGAGTGCTCGGCACTCTCCTCGCCCCCGTGCTCACCCAGCGGCTGGGCGCGCGCCAGCGTGCCGAGGAGGCCCGGACGGCGGAGGCGCGGCGCAGGTTCGAGGAGCGGCGCGCCCAGTACACGGCGATGAACCGGGCTTCCCGGCAGTTCCACACCCTCCTCAAGGACGCCCTGCACCGCATCCGGGACGGCGTCTACACGGAGCAGGAGCGCACCCAGCTCGAAGCGGCCCGCCTCGAACACCGGGACCACTACGCCGAGGCGCAGATGATCGTCCCCGAGCGGATACTGCAGGCGTCCCGCGACCTCAACCGGGTGCTCGCCGCCGGGGACGCCGCCGTCAAGCGCCTGGACCGGGGCCTCGCCCGCGACGGCGAGAGCGTCGGGCGGGCCCTGGAGGACCTGAAGGCGGCCGATCCACGCCTCGACGCGATGCGGGAACTGATGCGGCGGGATCTCGGGGTCACCGACTGAGCCGCCGCCATGGTGTAGCGGGCTACACCACGACTCCGGGAGGGGCGCCCCTCGTGGCGGTCGCCACCGGCCAGCAGTATGGGGACATCGCCGGTACGAAGACGGCACCGACCACGAAGGAACCCCATGAAGCCCCTGCTCTGGATCGTTCTCTGCATCGCCCTCGTCGGCAATCTCCTCCTCAACCTCCTGGGGGACGACGCCCTGCACATCGTGCTCAGCATCGTCTCCGGTTCGATCGTGCTCGCCTCGGGCGCGGGGCTGTGGCTGCGGTACCGGGCCGAGCGGGCGTAGGGCGGGGAGCCCCCCGTCCGGATCGGGCCGAAAAGACGTTGTGCGGGTCCCGCGCGAGACTTTTCCGGGGCAGCTGGGACAATCGATGTGCCACAACGGTTCTTACGTCGCTTCCGTGAGCCGCAGAGCGTGCGATGTCTGGGCGACGCCCTCAATGGGGAGGGGGACCGCTGACGTTCCCGGGACGGGACGTCTTCGCGCGCGATGCCCATCTACGGAAGGTCTTGACCTGATGCAGGCCACCCCTGATTCCGTGACCCCGCACACCACCGAGAGCCGTGTCATCGAGCCGCTGTACGCGGAGATTCTCCGGCGCAACCAGGGCGAGAAGGAGTTCCACCAGGCGGTCCGAGAGGTCCTGGAGACCCTCGGCCCGGTCCTCGCGAAGCGACCGGAGTTCGTGGACGCCAGAATCATCGAGCGCGTCTGCGAGCCGGAGCGCCAGCTCATCTTCCGGGTGCCGTGGTCGGACGACTCCGGCGACATCCACGTGAACCGCGGCTTCCGGGTCGAGTTCAACAGCTCGCTCGGACCGTACAAGGGCGGCCTGCGCTTCCACCCCTCGGTCAACCTCGGCATCGTGAAGTTCCTCGGCTTCGAGCAGATCTTCAAGAACGCGCTCACGGGCATGCCCATCGGCGGCGGCAAGGGCGGTGCGGACTTCGACCCCAAGGGCCGCTCGGACGCCGAGATCATGCGGTTCTGCCAGTCGTTCATGACCGAGCTCCACCGCCACCTGGGTGAGTACACCGACGTCCCCGCCGGTGACATCGGCGTCGGCGGCCGGGAGATCGGCTACCTGTTCGGCCAGTACAAGCGGATCACCAACCGCTACGAGTCCGGCGTCCTCACCGGCAAGGGCCTCGGCTGGGGCGGCGCCCAGGCGCGCACGGAGGCGACCGGCTACGGCTGCGTCATGTTCACCGACGAGATGCTCCGCAGCCGCGGCGAGTCCCTCGACGGCCAGCGCATCGCCGTCTCGGGCTCGGGCAACGTCGCGATCTACGCGATCGAGAAGGCCCAGCAGCTCGGCGCGACCGTGGTGACCTGCTCGGACTCCAACGGCTACGTCGTGGACGAGAAGGGCATCGACCTGGCCCTGCTCAAGGAGATCAAGGAGGCCGGACGCGGCCGGATCTCCGAGTACGCGCAGCGGCGCGGTGCGCACGTCAAGTACGTCGCCGACGCCGGGGTCTGGAGCGTCCCCTGCGACGTGGCCCTGCCCTGCGCCACCCAGAACGAGCTCCACGAGACCGACGCCCTGGCCCTGGTGCGCAACGGTGTGAAGGCGGTCGCCGAGGGCGCCAACATGCCCACCACGCCGGAGGCCGTGCGCGTCCTCCAGGAGGCGGGCGTCGCCTTCGCCCCCGGCAAGGCGGCCAACGCGGGCGGCGTGGCCACCAGTGCCCTGGAGATGCAGCAGAACGCCTCGCGCGACTCCTGGACCTTCGCCCACACCGAGGAGCGCCTCGCGGAGATCATGCGCCACATCCACAACTCCTGCTACACCACGGCGGAGCGCTACGGCAGCCCCGGCAACTACGTGGTCGGCGCCAACATCGCCGGCTTCGAACTGGTCGCGGACGCGATGCTGGCCCAGGGACTCATCTGACCCGGCCGTCCCCACGACGACGCCTCCGGGCCGGCCGCCCTCCGCGCGGCCGGCCCGGAGCGGGCCACCCGGTACGGGCAGATCGGCCGGTACGAGCAGGTCACCCGGTACGGGCAGGGTGGTACGGGCAGGTCAGCCGGTTCCGTCGCAGGTTTCGTGGTGGTAGCCCCGGTGGCCGCGGGCCACGAGGTCCAGGTCCCGCCGGACGACGCTGATCCTGTCGCCCCAGCCCTCGCACGCCCGCTTCATGCCCTGTTCGGTGTACTCGATCACGATCATGTGGTCACCGAAGGCGGCTGCGTAGTCCCCGCACTCGTCGTACTGGCCGCACTCCTCCACCACGGCGAAGTCGGCACCGGCCTCCTCGCGGAACGGGGCCAGCTCGGCAGTGTTCTTCTGGCCGATGGCCAGGCCCTTCGCGTGCGCGTGGGCGGCGAGCAGGGAGAGGAACGCCTTCGCGTCGTCCGCGGTGAGCAGGCCGCGGGGCGCACGCGTGTAACTGTCGTAGTTGTCCGGGTCGACGGCCCGGTAGCCCTTGGCCGCGCACTCGTCGATCCAGGTGTTCACCTTCCGCGCGATCCGCTCGCGCTTGGCGGCGGTGTGAACGTCCAGCATCGCCTCCCCCCATTCCTCGTCCATGACGACCTCGCCCGCCTTGTCGCGGAGCAGCAGATCGGCGTCCCACTCCTTCTCCGCGCCGGGCTGGGCCTGGAAGGCGTTGACGTAACAGATGTTGTAGATCCCGGGCGCGGGCGCCTCCGTGTGGTCCCGGGCGACGACGGAAACCCCGGCCGGCGGGGTGTAGGGCTCACCGAGCTGGTAGTCGAAGCCCGCGTGCGTCGGCGGAAGAGCCACCCCGGCCGATTCCTTCCCCTCGGCCGGGGAAGGCGCCTCGTGCCCGCCCCCGCCGCCCGAACAGGCCGTGGCGAGAAGTGACACACCGACCGATACGGCGACCGACGCGACGAGCGCCGTGGCGGGCCGGCGGAGAAAACCCCTGATACGCATTGCTGGCGAGCTCCGGAGGGAGAGGAGAAGCGAGGGAGGCGGGCTCCGTGAGCGGCGCCGCGTGGCCCGACCTCTCGGAGCGCCGGATCGTCCGTCGGCCGATTTTATCCGTACGCCCAAGAAGGCGAGCGGCAGCTTCGCGGGCCCGCGTGCTCGCTACGGTGGATCGACTTCAAGTCCCTTTGTGCAAAAGGGAGTTCATGCCCATTGACGCCGGGCGACCGGCACTGCTGTAGTCCTCTCGCTCACGGAAAGCGCAGTGGATGCGATGCCGAACGAGGGGCAGGGCTCAGATGAAACCGGGCAGGGTTGTGGCGACGACGGCGATGGCGATCGCGCTGACCGCCGGAAGCGCGGGGTCTCCCGCACTGGCCGCGGGCTGGACGCGGACGGCGGACTACTCCCGGTGGACCGGGTTCAACGCGTTGGAGCGCGGGCAGGGCGTGGCGACGGACGGGACGTACTTCTACTACGCCGGACCGGGCGGAATGGTGAAGGCCACCGTCGCGAACGACTCGGAGGTCGCCTCGTCGCCGTTCCCGATCCCGCCGTTGCTGAGCGGCACGTACGGCGGTGACCACATCGGGGACCCGGAGTACCACGACGGCTATGTGATCGCGCCGATCGAGGACGGCCGGGGCGGCTACCAACATCCGCTGCTGGCGCTGTACAACGCGAGCGACCTGAGCTACACGGGCCGTTACGTGCAACTGCCGCTGGAGCAGATGCCGGGCGGTGTGCCGTGGGTCGCGGTGGACGCCGCCGCCGGACTGGTCTACACGGCGCCCTGGACCCAGGACGCCGCGCAGGGGACGAACAAGCTGGTCGCCTACAGCCTGAACGACCTGCTGACCCTTCCGGCGGGCTCCACGCTCCCGGTGGTGAGGACGGTGACCCTGTCGCAGCCGCTGAGCAGGATTCAGGGGGCCGCGATGTGGCGGGGCACGCTCTACGCGTCGGTGGACGACTCGGCCAAGTCGGTCCACGCCGTCGACCCGGTCTCCGGTCAGGTCTCCTACGCCTTCCACCAGGACGTCGAGCCCGGGGACGAGGTCGAGGGGATCGCCGCCTGGGACTTCGGTGCCTCGGGAGGCCAACTGCACATCGTGCACGTGGGGTCCGGCTGGAAGTCGATCTTCCTCTACCTCCAGCACTACACGCCGACCGGCTGACGCGCCGACCGGGTCCAGGAGGGGGACAGCCGCGGTCCGGCCTCACGGGGCAGCCGCCGACCGGGTGATCCGCCGACCGGCCGACCGGGCCGGCGCCCGGTCAGCCGCGGTCCGGCTCGCGCCCCGGTTCCCGGTCCGGTCCGTGCCCCGGTCCGTGACCCGGACCGTGCTCCGGCATCCGGTGCCGGAAGGTCTCCGCCGCGGCCGTGTTCGCGGCCACCACGATCCCGAAGAGCACCGCCGCCTTCGAGTGGCCCATCGCGTGGACCGCGTACACGCCCCCGCCGAGCACCACCGCCTTCACCAGCAGCACTCCCACGAGGGGCAGCTGGAAACGGGCGCGAGGGGCGGCGAACAACCCCCAGACCGCGGCGGCCACCGCCGGGGCCCCGAGCCCCAGCAACAGATGTGCGGTCGTGTCGTCCCCGGCTGTGAAACCCCACCAGGACAGCATGACCAGTGCGGCCAACTCGATGAGGAACGCGAGGAGTTCGTTGGCCATGAACCACGGCGGCGAGGCCGGGGCGGCAGGGGAGCCGGTACCTTCGCTCGTCATCGGTGGACAACTCCTCTTCGTCCGGCACCCGGCGCTCGTCACCGGCGGGCCTCGGTGATACCGAGGATCGCCGCTTTCGGTGTGTACCGCTCGTGGAGAGCAGGGAGATGATGTGAACAGTAAGTGGTCAGCATATGCCGGTGATGGTCCGCACGGTTGACTCCGGACGGATCGGCGAAGCGAACGGGCCCCGGCCCGGTCGGGGCGGCGCAACGGGGCCGCGCATGGCCCGAAGGGCAGTCACCCGCGGGAAATCGCGGGGCCGTCCCACTTGACCGGGACCGGCCCACTCGACCGGGGCCGACCCAACTTGACCGGGACCGGCCCAACTTGACCCGGGCCGTGCGGAGAACGCCCGTCAGGCGTGGGACCGGCCCACGGCTCGCTGGAGGCGGAGCTGGCCGATCTCCGCGGCGTTCTTCATCAGTTCGGCATTGACCCAGGCGATCATGTGGGCGACGGTGTGCCGGGGATCGTTCGGCCACGGGAACGGGGCGGTGGCCTCCAGGTCGGCGGCGGTGAGCCGGTCCAGCGCCCCCAGCCAGTCCTCGCGAAGGCCGCGCAGCCACTCGACCGTCGGCTTCCCCGCGCCGGGCCAGGCGACGTCCTCCCGCTCCCGGGGCGTTTGCCCCCGGGCGTGATCCGCGGCCACGCCCCACCACCAGCCGATGTGCCAGCTCAGCCAGCCGATGGTCGGCACGGGAACGGGGTCGGGCTCGGTCTCCGCCCAGTCCGCCCACCACGTCCCGTCGTCGGCACGGTGCATCGTCCAGCAGACCGCGGCGGATTCCCACAGGAAGTCGTCGGCTTCGAGCTGCTCCAGGTGGTACTCGAAAAGCGACCATGTCAGGTCGAACTGCCAACGCAGCAGGCCGAGTACGTGGGCGGAGTCGTGATGGGAACCAGTCATCGCACGACCCTCACACAGGGCGGCACCGGTGGGAAACGAGTATCCGGCGGGGCGGCGGGCCGGGTGTTCGAGCGGCGGGGCACGAGGGAGGAGCGGGGGCGCTTTCCGGCTTCAGCCGGGAAGACCGGCGGCGTATCGTCGGGGACGAAAATTGCCAGGGTGACAAATTCGGGGGACGTCGATGAGCGCTGGACCCGGTCCGTGGGGACCGTACAGCGGTGGTCCGCAGCCGGCCGGAGGGCAGCCGGGGTGGCCGCCGCCACCCCAGGGGCCCGGGGGTGCCGCCACAGGGCCGACCACCCGGCGATGACGGCCCGCAACAGCCGGGGTGGCCGCCCCACGGTGGCCCGCAGCCGGGTTGGGGACCGCCGACATCCACGAGGTACTGCCCCCGATCATCGCGACCGTCCTGGTCTGGGAACTCGCGATCGTGGACCTGGTCTCGGACACCCACGACGGCGCCCCCCTGCCGGTGCGGCTCGCGGCGGTCCTCGGCGGCCCGCTGTCGGTCACGGCGGTGAGCCTCTGGGAACTGCGACGCCTCAGGACCCGCCACGGCCTCACCCTGCGCCACGCCCTCGGCCGCTGACCCGGCCCGTCCGCGTTCCCGTCTCGCGCATCCGGACCGGACGGCCACGGGTGGCGGAACCGGGGCGCGGGCCGTACGTCCGTACCGTGCACACCCCGCGTCCCGGACCCCCGCCGCTACCGCGGCAGCGTCGCCGGGTTGCCGCCGTTCGCTTCGTAGCCGGCCACTGCCAGTGCGCGGTAGACCGTGTACTCGGCGGCCGGGTCGGGGTTCTGGGTCCAGGGCAGGGCGCCCACGTGGCCGTCGATGTGGACGAGCTGGTTCATCGCCTCCGACCAGCGTTCCATCCGGACCAGGAACAGCACCAGCAGATGGCGTACGTGCGCCAGCATCGGGTCGTCGGGGCGGGCCGCGTGCACCGCGAACAGGGCGCCCTCGACAGCCTTGGTCACCGTAGCGCTCCGGTAGAAGCCCTGCACCAGATTGACCTCGGGCAGGTGCTCGTACAGCGCGAAGAGCGGCAGCGCGGCCAGCAGTGAACCCTGCGGGGCGCGGGCGGCGGCCGTCGTGGCGAAGCGCTCCGCCTCCTCGCGCGAGCCGTGCCACTTCTCGCACCAGTAGTGCAGTGCGGCGATGTGCGCGCCCATGTGGGCCGGGGCCCGGTCGATCACCTTCGCCCAGAGCAGGTCGAACTCCTCGTGGGAGTAACCGAGTCCGCGCCCCACGGCCAGTTCGACGAGGTAAGGGATCGGGTCGCCGGGCGCCAGCAGCGCCGCCTCGCCGCAGACCGTACGGGCCTCCTCCAGGATGATCCGGAAGTCGTCCGTCCCCGCGGTCGACGAACGCCACGCCTGCTGCACCAGGAACTCGGCGTGCACCGCCGCGCCGCCCGCGTCCTTCGGCGCCTCGGCCCGCCACGCGCGCAGCCACGCGCCCCCGACGCCGGGCTGCTGCGCCAGCTCCAGCGAGGCCGCGCCGGCGAAGGCCTGCACCCGCTGCCACCGCGTCTCGTCCTCCTTCGGCGTACCGGCCAGCAGCTGCGAGGCCGCCCGCCAGTCCTGGGAACGCTGCACGACCTCGATCACGTCCAGGAGGTCCTGGTCCGGACCCGGCAGCCGGATGTCCAGGTCCTCCTGGCGCACGAAGCCATAGGCGTCCGGATCGGCGGCGTCCGGGGAACCGGGTGCGACCTGCCGGACACCGCCGCGGCGGCGCAGCACGAAGGGGCCGAAGACCGCCGCGAGCATGCACAGTGCGATCAGGAACCAGAGAATCTCCATGCCCCCATTGTCACCGGACGGCCGGGTACCCCGGTCAGGGCCCTCGCGACGAACTACGCTCGGCCCCATGAGCGACCAGCACAGCTTCGAAACCCTCGCGATCCACGCGGGAAACACCGCCGATCCCCTCACCGGCGCCGTTGTTCCGCCCATTTACCAGGTCTCCACGTACAAACAGGACGGAGTGGGCGGGCTGCGCGGCGGCTACGAGTACAGCCGCAGCGCCAACCCGACCCGTACCGCCCTGGAGGAAAACCTCGCGGCCCTGGAGGGCGGCCGCCGCGGACTCGCCTTCGCCTCCGGCCTCGCCGCCGAGGACTGCCTGCTCCGCACCCTGCTGGCCCCCGGTGACCACGTGGTCATCCCCAACGACGCCTACGGCGGCACCTTCCGGCTGTTCGCGAAGGTCGTCTCGCGGTGGGGCGTGGACTTCTCGGTCGCCGACACCTCGGACGTGGCGGCGGTACGGGCGGCGATCACCCCGCGCACCAAGGCGATCTGGGTGGAGACCCCGTCCAACCCGCTGCTCGGCATCACCGACATCGCCGCGGTCGCCGGTGTGGCCCGCGCGGCGGGCGTGCGCCTGGTCGTCGACAACACCTTCGCCAGCCCCTACCTCCAGCAGCCGCTGGCCCTGGGCGCCGACGTGGTGGTGCACTCCATGACGAAGTACATGGGCGGCCACTCGGACGTCGTCGGCGGTGCGCTGGTCGTCAACGACCCGGAACTGGCCGAGCAGTTGGCGTACCACCAGAACGCCATGGGCGCGGTCGCCGGGCCGTTCGACGCCTGGCTGGTGCTGCGCGGCATCAAGACCCTCGCCGTCCGCATGGACCGGCACAGCGAGAACGCCGCCAAGGTCGTCGACCTGCTGACCCGGCACCCCAAGGTCTCCCAGGTCCTCTACCCGGGGCTGACCGAGCACCCGGGCCACGAGATCGCCGCCAAGCAGATGAAGGCGTTCGGCGGCATGGTGTCCTTCCGGGTCGAGGGCGGCGAGGAGGCGGCGGTCCAGGTCTGCAACCGGACCCGGCTGTTCACCCTCGGTGAGTCCCTCGGCGGCGTCGAGTCGCTGGTGGAGCACCCGGGCCGCATGACGCACGCCTCCGCCGCGGGCTCCCCGCTGGAGGTCCCGGCCGACCTCGTCCGGCTCTCCGTCGGCATCGAGAACGCCGACGACCTGCTGGCCGACCTGACGCAGGCGCTCGGCTAGGGCGTGTTTCGGAAGTAGCGTCGTCCGCCCGGAGGGCGGGGTCGGGAACGGAAGCGGGTGTGGCCGGTCGTCCGGGCACGCCCGCCCTTCCCCCGGTGCCCGTCGGCGCGCGCCGGTCAGGCGCCGGTCTTCTCGTCCTCCAGCGACGCCCGGATCTGCTCGCGCAGTTCGGTGCTGTCGGTGTGTTCGTGGACGGAGACCGCGTGTTCCGCCGCGGCCCGTACGACTTCCTCTTCCTCACCCGCGATGGTGAGCGAGCAGTGCGACACGCTCGGATGCTTGCGGCAGTCAGCGACTTTCCTGGTCATGGCAGCCTCCTCGGCCGGTTCCGCCGGTTCCGCACACCGCAGTTTCCAGGATAGTTCGCCCCACCCCGGCCTCCGGCCGGTGTTCTTCGGCCCCGGCCCGTGCTCGGTGCTCACCAGCCCCCGCTCGGTGTCGTCTCCGCCGGGGGCACCTCCCACGGATGCACGACGGACGCCCAGGCAGCGAAGGCCACCACCGCGGCGCACGCCACCAGGAACAGCACCCGGCGGGCGAACAGCCGCCGTCGCAGCAGTCGGCCGCCCCGCTCCGCCGCCCGCCGCGCCAGATCGGCCGGCACCTGCGGATGCGGGCCGTCCAGCATCCGCCGGACCTCGTCCTCGCGGTCGCCGCTGCGGCTCATGGCGCCACCCCCAGCGGGCCCGGCGGCATCCCCCACCGCGCCGTGGGCCGACGGGTGCCGCGCATCGTGGCCACCGCGCGGTTGCAGACCGCCCGCACCCGCTCCACCGGCAGGCCGAGCAGCGCCGCGGCCTGCTCCTCCGCGACCCCCTCGTACAACCGCAGCACGAGGACGAGGCGCTCCTGCGGGGTCAGCGGATCCAGCGGGCCGCCGCGCGGCCGGTGGTGCCGCCAGACCTCGTGGGCGAACCGGACGGCCAGCTCGCGCCGGGTGCGGTCGTACGGGTCCTCGCCGCGCAGCCGCTCCCACTGGGCGTAGGTGTGTGCCAGCGCGGCCGTGAGCATCCGCTGGGCGCGGGGATTGGCGCCGGGCGGGCGCAGGGGCTCGGCGGTGAGCAGCGTGGCCGTGTGCAGCAAGCGGCCGGCCGCGCCCGCCACGAAGGCCTCGAATTCCTGGGCGCGGCGCCGCTCCCGGCCCGTCTGGCGCTCTCGCACAATCCACATACGAGCCGCTGGGAGGGGCCCGGGTCAAGAGGCGTGCACGGGTCCGCAGCGCAGTTTCCGGCAGTCCTCCGGCGGACGCGAGGATTCCGCCCCCGCGCCGGTGTTTCCGGGGCCCGTGACCGTGCTTCCGGGGCTGTCCGGCCGAGATTTCCGGTCCTGTCCGGCCGGGGCGACCGGTCGGGCAGGTGGCGTTCAGCCGGCCGGGGGTGCCTGGTGCGCGGCCTGGCGGGCGGCCAGCGAGGCGTTGAACCGGGTGAGCAGCGTGCAGAACGTCTCGCGCTCCTCGGCCGTCCAGCCGTCCGTCACCTGGGTCATGAGCTCGCGCCGGGAGCTGCGGACCTCGTCGAGCCGGGCCTGGCCGCGCGGCGACAGCTGGAGCACCACGGCCCGGCCGTCCTCGGGGTGCGAGGTGCGCTTGACCAGGCCGGTGTCGACGAGCGGCGCGACCTGCCGGGTCACCGTCGAGGAGTCGATGCCCATGCCTGCGGCGAGTGCCTTGACGCCCATCGGGCCTTCCTGGTCCAGCCGGTTGAGCAGCAGATAGGCGGCCCGGTCCATGGAATTGCGCACCTGGCCGACACCGCCGAGGCGGGTCTGCTCGGCACGGCGGGCGAATACCGCGACCTGGTGCTGCAGCGCATCGAGGACGTGGTCGGAACCCGTGGGTTCGGGGGCGGCGCCCCCGGAAGGAGACGCAGCTGTCGTCATGTCCTGAGGGGGCATGGCCGGGGGCTCTCTTCGTGCGGTGTCGGATGGGTGGGGGACAGAGTACGCGGCGCCGGGGCAACGCGTACCAGTGCTGCGCAAACCCGCGTACTGCGTACCAGCGACGCGCAAACCCGGGGACAACGGCCCGGAAGGGGCCGGGACATCGCGGCCGGTGCCGGGGCGAGCTGCCAGACTTGCGGTATGAACTTCCGCGTCACCGGCCACTTCCCTCCCCTCATCCTCGACGATGTCCGGGGGGCGCAGAAGATGCTCTCCGGCGTGGCCAGGACGACCGCCATGGAAGGCAGTCGCCATCTGACCGAACTCGTGGGCGCGCCGGTCCACCTCAAGTGCGAGAACCTCCAGCGGACCGGGTCGTTCAAACTGCGGGGTGCGTACGTACGGATCGCGGGGCTGTCCCCGGTGGAGCGGGCGTCCGGAGTCGTCGCCGCGAGCGCCGGAAACCATGCGCAGGGCGTCGCGCTGGCGTCTTCGTTGCTCGGCGTACGGTCGACGGTCTTCATGCCGGTCGGGGCGCCGCTGCCGAAGGTGGCCGCCACCCGTCAGTACGGGGCCCGGGTCCGGCTGCACGGCCATGTCGTCGACGAGACGCTCGCGGCGGCCCAGGAGTACGCGCAGGAGAGCGGCGCGGTCTTCATCCACCCCTTCGACCACCCGGACATCATCGCCGGGCAGGGCACGGTGGGCCTGGAGATCCTGGAACAGTGCCCCGAGGTGCGCACCATCGTCGTGGGCATCGGAGGCGGCGGTCTCGCGGCGGGCATCGCGGTGGCGGTCAAGGCGGTCCGGCCCGACGTGCGGATCGTCGGGGTGCAGGCGGCGGGCGCGGCCTGCTACCCGCCGTCGCTGGCCGCGGGCCACCCGGTGTCGATCGGCTCGCTGAACACGATGGCGGACGGGATCAAGGTGGGGCGCCCCGGCGACGTGCCGTTCGAGCTGGTCAGGGAGCTGGTCGACGAGGTCCGTACGGTCTCCGAGGACGAGCTGTCCAGCGCGCTGCTGCTCTGCCTGGAGCGGGCGAAGCTGGTGGTGGAACCGGCCGGTGCGAGCCCGGTCGCGGCGCTGCTGAGCGACCCGAAGTCGTTCCACGGGCCGGTGGTCGCGCTGCTCTCCGGCGGCAACGTGGACCCGCTGCTGATGCAGCGCATCCTGACCCACGGCATGGTGGCGGCCGGCCGCTACCTGAGCCTGCGGCTGCGGCTGACCGACCGCCCCGGCGCCCTGGCCGCCCTGCTGGCGGCGCTCACCGAGGTCGACGCCAATGTGCTCGACATCGGCCACGTACGGACCGATCCCCGGCTCGGGCTCACCGAGGTCGAGGTGGAGCTGCAACTGGAGACGAAGGGGCCGGAGCACTGCACCGAGGTCTCGACGGCACTGCGTGAGGCGGGCTACCTGGTGATGAGCTGACCCCGGCCCTTGCACGGAATCCGGCCCTTGCACGGGTTCCGGTCCTCGTGCGGGGCCGGGCCCCGCACGGGCTCAGGCCCCGTACCGGTCGCCGTACCCCGCACGGGCTCTGGTCCGCGGGGTCTCTGCCCCGCCGACCGGCCGTCGTCGGCCGCCCACCGCGGGCGCGTCCGTCCCGCGCACACAGGGGGAGCCCCCGGCCCGTCGGGCCGGGGGCTCCCCCTGTGTCGGTGGGTGCGGGATCAGCCGGTGTACGGCTTCGCCGCGAGGATCCTCACCATGGCCATCTTGCCGTTCGGCAGCTCGTACTCTGCGTCGTCGCCCATCCGCTTGCCGTTCACGCCGGTGCCGAGCGGCGACTGCGGGGAGTACGTCTCGATGTCCGAGCTCGCGTACTCCCGCGAGGCGAGCAGGAAGGTCAGCGTGTCGTCCGGGTCGCCGTCGAAGGCGATCGTCACAACCATGCCGGGCTCGACCACGCCGTCGTCGGCAGGCGCCTCGCCGACCTTCGCGTGCTCCAGGAGCTGGGTGAGCTGGCGCACCCGCAACTCCATCTTGCCCTGCTCCTCCTTGGCCGCGTGGTACCCGCCGTTCTCGCGCAGGTCGCCCTCCTCACGGGCCGCCGCGATCTTTACGGCGATTTCCGTGCGCGCGGGACCAGACAGGTACTCCAGCTCGGCCTTGAGCTGGTTGTACGCCTCCTGCGTGAGCCAGGTGACGTTTTCGCTGGTCTGGGTCACAGGGTGCTCCTCGTCGGTACTGGGAATACAAAGCATCGCCCTACCCGTAAGCATGTGCCCCTACGGGTGGGCGAAACCACGAGCCTAACAATTCACCGGGGAAAGGGGGAGAAGGTAAAACACCGGGACCACATATGTGCAGGTCAGAGCGGTCGGCGGTGGTTCAGCGCCGGTGCGCGGCGGTCAACGTACCGCTGCCGGGGGTCAACGCCACGCCCGTCGTCCGAGGGGGCGACGTGCCGCCGCCGGGGTCAGTGCGACGCCCCGCCGTCGGTGGTGCATCCGAGCAGTTCGACACTGGTCGCCCTGGCGGTCGTGCGCAGGGACACGACGCGGTCGATGCGGTCCGTGCTCTCGTCGAACCGGAAGTCCTTGCGGGCCACGTCGCTGCCGTCCTCGTGCTGGGCGCGCAGGGTGCAGTAGCCCTTGGCGTCCTTGTCCTTGCGGATCTCCAGGTGCACGTCGACCCGCTCGTCCGAGACGACCTTGCGCTTGATCACCTCGGCGCTGATGCCCTGGCCGGTGACGTAGCCGTAACCGATCCAGCCGACCACGCCGAGGAGGACGACTCCCAGCACCGAACCGATGATCCTGAGCTTGCGGTCCGCCCGCTGGTCCGCGGAGCGGCCGTAGCGGTTCTCCGGAAGCGACTCGCGCACCGCGGCCATGATCGTTCCTCCCGTACCGGGGATCGAGGAATTTTCCACCCCCCGGTTCGGTCACTATAGAAGCCTGCCCATGTGCCGAATCACTGAGGATCGAGTCTTGACCGAGCAGCTGCGACTGATGGCAGTCCACGCCCACCCCGACGACGAGTCGAGCAAGGGCGCGGCCACCATGGCGAAGTATGTGTCCGAGGGGGTGGACGTGCTGGTCGTGACCTGCACGGGGGGCGAGCGCGGCTCCATCCTCAACCCGAAGCTCCAGGGTGACGCGTACATCGAGGAGAACATCCACGAGGTGCGCAGGAAGGAGATGGCCGAGGCCCGGGAGATCCTGGGCGTCGAGCAGGAGTGGCTCGGCTTCGTCGACTCGGGGCTGCCCGAGGGCGACCCGCTGCCGCCGCTCCCCGAGGGCTGTTTCGCCCTGGAGGACGAGGTGAAGGCGGCGGGCCGGCTGGTCCGCAGCATCCGTGCGTTCCGTCCGCAGGTCATCACGACCTACGACGAGAACGGCGGGTACCCGCACCCCGACCACATCATGACCCACAAGATCACGATGATCGCCTTCGACGGTGCGGCGGACACCGAGAAGTTCCCCGAGCCGGAGTTCGGCCCCGCCTGGCAGCCGCAGAAGCTCTACTACAACCAGGGCTTCAACCGGCCGCGCACGGTGGCCCTGCACGAGGCGCTGCTGGCCCGCGGGCTGGAGTCCCCCTACGGCGAGTGGCTGGAGCGCTGGAAGGAGTTCGAGCGCGTTGAACGCACGCTGACCACGCACGTTCCGTGCGCCGACTTCTTCGAGATCCGCGACAAGGCGCTGATCGCGCACGCGACGCAGATCGACCCGGACGGCGGCTGGTTCCGCGTGCCGATGGACATCCAGAAGGAGGTCTGGCCGACCGAGGAGTACGAGCTGGCGAAGTCCCTCGTCGATACCTCCCTCCCCGAGAGCGACCTCTTCGCGGGCATCCGCGACAATGCCTGATATGTACGCGACCCAGGCACTGACCGACCTCGTTCCGCTTGCCGCCGAGCTCGACAAGAACAAGGTGACCCCCGGCGTCCTCGGCTTCATCGTCTTCGCGGCGCTCGCCGTGGGCGTGTGGCTGCTGATGAAGTCCATGAACCGGCACATGGGCAGGGTCGACTTCGAGGAGGCCCCGGACCCGGACGCGGTGGCGGCCGACGCCGCCGTCGGGGCGGGGACCACGAAGCAGAAGTAGGCACGGGAAGCAGGCACGGGGCGGCACCGGCACATCCGCCGCCTCGTGGCCCCGCGCGACACCGGCACGTCCGCCGTTCCGTCGCCCCGCCGTCCCGTCGCACCGCGCGGCGCCGGCCGCCCGCATCCGGGTCGGCCGGTGCCGCGCACGCTCCTGTCCGCTGCCGTGCCCGCCCCTGCCCGATGGGCGGGGGGCGGTCCGTCAGGGCCTCGGGGGGAGCGGTACGCCCATGACCTCCCGGGCGCGGCGGGCGGGCGTCAGGCCCAGGCGCCACGCCTGCCAGCCGTCCTCCAGGTCCACGCCCCGGTTCAGCGCCACCGTGAACGCCGCCGCGCACTCCTCCAGCCTGCCGTCGCGCGCGGCGTGACCGGCCCCGAGCAGCTCGGCCAGTTCCTGCTGGGCCACCGCCGTGCCCACCTCGCTGCCGCCCGGTGACGCGTACGGCAGCAGCGTGCAGCGCAGGAAACGGGCCCAGTCCGCGCCCCGCGCGTCGCCGTAGGACCCGAACAGCTCCGTCGCCTCGTCGCACAGCTCCAGCGCCTGCGGGGCCCGGTTGTTGCCCGCGTCGATCAGGGCCAGCTCCAGACACGTCCACGCCTCGCCGTGGGCGACCCCGATGCGCCGGAAGTCGGCGCGGGCGTCCATCAGCAGCTGACGGGCGAAGCCGGAGTTGCGCAGGTTCCCGGTTTGCGCGGCCCGCTGATCACGGGTGACCCGGCCCGAGTGGTGCCGGGCGCACGCCAGCCCGTACACGTCCCGCATCCGGGAGAACATCGTGCGCGCCCGCTCCAGCTGCCGCACCGCCCGGTCGGTGTCGCCGCTCTCCTCCAGGGCCTGGCCCAGGTGGTACAGCGTCCACGCCTCGCCGCGCGCGTCCTCGTTGTCCCGGTGCAGGGCCAGCGCCCGGTTCAGCTGCTCCACGGCCGGCGCCGCGTCACCGGCCAGCAGCCGGGCACGGGCCAGCTGGGTCAGCGCCCAGGCCCCGCCCCGCTCGTCCCGGGTCCGCCCGCCCGGCCCGCTCCCCCTCCCGGAACAGCAACTGCTCACGGGGTGCGCCCAGCCGGTTCAGCAGGTGCAGCAGCGCGTCCCGGGTCGGCAGCGGCGCCTCACCGGCCACGTCGCCGCGCAGGTCCACCACGCAGGCGCCGCGGAACTGGCCCTTCAACTCGTGCGCGGCCCGCACCGCGAGCGTGGTGCGCCCGGCACCGGGCGTGCCGTGCAGGACGACGACGGTCGGCCGGGTCTCCGTCGACGCACGGGCCTCGCGCACCCACCGCGCGATCTGCGCCAGTTCGGCCCGACGACCGGCGAACGGGCCGTCGTTCGCGGGGAGCTGACCGAAGGACTGCTCCAGGACCGAGCGGGTGCGGGCCGCCGCGCTGCGGTCCGCACCGCGCAGCGAGGGCATGGCCCGCTTCTGCGCGGGGACCGTCTTCGTCGGGGTGCGGGAGGCGGCGGTGAGCATCCGCTGCTGGTCGAGGAACGGGCGGATGCCCCGTACCTCCAGCGCCGCCAGCCACTGCAACCTCAGCTGTTCGGTGCCACCCGGCTGCCCGAGCGCACCCGCGCGCCGGTGCGCGGCGGGCCGGTGCGCGGCGGTGGCCCCGGCGACGGCGGCCGTGGCCCCCGCGACCGCCACGACGGCCCCCGCGCCGAGGGCGGGCCCCGTCCCCGTACCGAACACGAGGTCCGCACCGACCGCGGCGGCCGCGGCAACTCCCGTAACCAGCAGGGGAGTTCCCATAGATGCCCGGCCGAACCGCTGTGCCGACGGCCGCGTCCCGGCCTCCGCCGCGTCCAGCGCCCGGAGGTACGCGGCGTACTCGTCGGCCGCCGCGGCGGCCAGCGAGTCGAGCGCCGCCCGCCCGCGCGCCGTCAGCACACCGGCGTCGGCCCGCCCGCCCGAGCGCCGCACCTCCTCCTCCACGGCGCGCACCAACAGCCGTTCCGCTTCCGCCCGATGGCCGTCCCGCATGTGTGTCCCCCTCCGGATGCGACGGTGGTCCCTGCCGCCACCCAGTCTCCTGGCCGCGACGCGCCGGGGCGAGGGAGCGCGGCGACCTGTCGTGTGCCCCGTACCGCGCGGCGGCACACGCGCCGGCCGGGGCCGTCCGTACGCACCGCACCCGTGGCGTGCGGGCGCGGGCCCCGCCGCGTGCGCAAGGATTGGGGGCATGCCCAACCGACTCGCGCACGCCACGTCCCCGTACCTCCTCCAGCACGCGGACAATCCCGTCGACTGGTGGCAGTGGGAGCCCGCAGCCTTCGAGGAGGCCCGTCGGCGGGGTGTGCCCGTCTTCCTGAGCGTGGGATACAGCTCGTGCCACTGGTGTCATGTCCTCGCGCACGAGTCCTTCGAGGACGAGACCACCGCCGCGTTCATGAACGAGCACTTCGTCAACGTCAAGGTGGACCGCGAGGAGCGCCCCGACGTGGACGCGGTCTACATGGAGGCGGTGCAGGCGGCGACCGGGCAGGGCGGCTGGCCCATGTCCGTCTTCCTGACCGCCGACGCCGAACCCTTCTACTTCGGCACGTACTTCCCGCCCGAGCCGCGCCACGGCATGCCGTCCTTCCGGCAGGTCCTCGAAGGGGTCGCGACGGCCTGGGCCGAGCGCCGCGACGAGGTGGGCGAGGTCGCCGGGCGCGTCGTCCAGGACCTCTCCCGGCGTTCCCTCGCGCACGGCGGTGAAGGGCTGCCGGGCGAACCGGAACTGGCGCAGGCGCTGCTCGGGCTCACCCGCGAGTACGACGGGAGGCACGGCGGGTTCGGCGGGGCGCCCAAGTTCCCCCCGTCCATGATCATCGAGTTCCTGCTGCGCCACCACGCCCGCACCGGGGCGGAGGGCGCCCTCCAGATGGCCGTCGACACCTGCGAGGCGATGGCCAGGGGCGGGATGTACGACCAGCTCGGCGGCGGCTTCGCCCGCTACTCGGTGGACCGGGAGTGGGTCGTGCCCCACTTCGAGAAGATGCTCTACGACAACGCGCTGCTCTGCCGGGTGTACGCGCACCTGTGGCGGGCCACGGGCTCGGAGTCGGCCCGGCGGACCGCGTTGGAGACCGCCGACTTCATGGTGCGCGAACTGCGCACCGCCGAAGGGGGGTTCGCCTCCGCGCTGGACGCCGACAGCGCGGACGGGGCCGGGCGGCACGTCGAGGGCGCGTACTACGTGTGGACGCCCGAGCAGCTGCGGGAAGTGCTCGGCGAGCAGGACGCGGCCTTCGCCGCCGAGTACTTCGGCGTGACGGAGGAGGGCACGTTCGAGGAGGGGTTCTCCGTCCTCCGGCTGCCGGGGACGGGCGTGGCGGACGCGGAGCGGGTCGCCGACGTACGGGCCCGGCTGCTGGCCGCCCGCGAGCTGCGTCCCCGGCCCGGCCGGGACGACAAGGTGGTCGCCGCCTGGAACGGTCTGGCGATCGCCGCGCTCGCCGAGACCGGGGCGTACTTCGACCGGCCCGACCTGGTCGAGCGCGCCACGGAGGCGGCCGACCTGCTGGTCCGGGTCCACATGGGGGACGTCGCCCGGCTGGCCCGTACCTCGAAGGACGGACGGGCCGGCGCCAACGCCGGGGTGCTGGAGGACTACGGGGACGTCGCCGAGGGCTTCCTCGCCCTGGCCTCGGTCACCGGCGAGGGCGTCTGGCTGGAGTTCGCAGGTTTCCTCCTCGACATCGTGCTCCAGCACTTCACCGGCGAGGGCGGGCAGCTGTACGACACGGCGGACGATGCCGAGCAGCTCATCCGCCGCCCGCAGGACCCCACCGACAACGCGACCCCGGCGGGCTGGACGGCGGCGGCCGGGGCGCTGCTCTCGTACGCCGCGCACACCGGCTCCGAGGCCCACCGCACCGCCGCGGAGGGGGCGCTGGGGGTGGTGAAGGCGCTCGGCCCGCGGGTTCCCCGGTTCAACGGCTGGGGGCTCGCGGTCGCGGAGGCCCTGCTCGACGGCCCGCGCGAGGTCGCCGTCGCCGGACCGGTCGGTGGCGAGCTGCACGGTACGGCGCTGCTGGGGACGGCCCCGGGCGCGGTGGTGGCCGCGGGGGAGACGGGCGGGGCCGAGTTCCCGCTGCTGGCGGACCGGCCGATGACGGACGGGGTGCCGACGGCGTACGTGTGCCGGAACTTCGTGTGCGACGCCCCGACGACGGACGCGCAGGAGCTGGCGCGGCGGCTCGGCGCGCGGTGAGCGCGGTGGGGCGGTAGGGGAGGGGGCGCGGCGGGGACGGGACGCCCCCGGAGCGGCGGCGCTCCGGGGGGCCGTGGGCCGGGCGGTCGTGCGGGGCGGGACGTGTCTCGTACTCCGTACGGGGGGTGCCTGCGCCGTACGGGGGATTCCCGCGTCGTACGGGGATGCCTGCGCCGTACGGGTTGCCCGTGCTGTACGGGGTGCCTGTGTCGTACGGGGGATTTCCGGCGGCCCCGGCACGGGGTCAGAGCGTCAGGCCGTTCTCCAGCGTGTCCAGCGCCCGGCCGATCATCGCGACGAGGTCGCCCTCCTGGCCGTGCTCGCCCCAGTGCAGCGTCACCTCGCGCAGCGCGCCCAGGACCGCCGCGACGAACACCCGGACCGCCAGGTCGTCGGGGGCGCGTCCGCTGCGGGCGGCGAGGGCGGCGGCCAGGGTCCTGGCCGTGCCCGACATGCTCTCCGTCACCCGGGCCCGGACCGCGGGGACCTCCACCATCAGCCGGGTGCGCTGCCGGAGCTCCGCCTCCTCGGTCGCCAGGACCGCCGCGAACGTCTCGGTCAGGACGTGCCGGAGCGACTCCAGCGGCGGTTCGCCGGCCGGTCGGCGGTGCAGGGCCGCCTCCAGGACCGGGCCGTACTCGTCGGCGAGGACGATGTCCTCCTTGGCCGGGAAGTACCGGAAGACGGTGCTGGGCGACACCTCGGCCGCCTCCGCGATCTGCTCGACCGTCGTCGCCTCGTACCCCTGCTCGGCGATCAGCCGGCAGGCGGCGTGCCGGATCGCGATCCGGGTCCGGAGCTTCTTCCGCTCGCGCAGTCCCAGCTGCTGCGGCATTCCCGGGGCGGAGACGGAAGGGGTGCGGGAGAGGGCGGCCATGGTCGTCATTGTCGGGCATCGGCGGGTCTTCGGCACCGGTCGGGACGATGCTCAGCCGTGGTTGTAGGCCACCAGCGAGATGCCGACGTAGTGCACCACGAAGGCGGCCAGGGTCAGCGAGTGGAACACCTCGTGGAAGCCGAACCAGCGCGGGGAGGGGTTGGGCCGCTTGATGCCGTAGATGACGCCGCCCGCGCTGTAGAGCAGGCCGCCGACGACGACCAGCACCAGCACGGCGATCCCGCCGGTCCGCAGGAAGTCCGGAAGGAAGAAGACCGCGGCCCAGCCCATGGCGAGGTAGCAGGGCGTGTAGAGCCAGCGCGGGGCGCCGACCCAGAACACCCGGAAGGCGATCCCGGCCGCCGCCGCGGCCCAGACCGCCCACAGCAGCGGGGTGCCGGTGGACTCGGGCAGCAGGAGCAGGGTCAGCGGCGTGTAGGTGCCCGCGATGATCAGGAAGATGTTGGCGTGGTCGAGCCGGCGCAGCACCGCCTCGCCGCGCGGCCCCCAGGTGCCCCGGTGGTAGAGCGCGCTGATCCCGAACAGCAGGCACGCGGTCAGCGTGTAGATCCCGCAGGCGATCCGGCCGCGGGAGCTGTCCGTGAACGCGATCAGGGCGATCCCGGCGACGATCACGGCGGGGAACATCCCGGCGTGCAGCCAGCCGCGCATTCGCGGTTTCGCCGGAAGGGGAAGGGGCTCGGCTGGTTCCAGCCCGGCGGACTCGGGCGCGGCGGCGGCAGTCATTCCCGCATCGTACCTACGCAACCGTAGGTAACGAATGGGAGTGGCAATGCTCACGTGTGAGGCCCCCTGGACATATGGGCGAAACGGTCGGATGATCAAATGAGTGCGGTCGGCACCGGATGAGCGCCAACGAGATTCGAAGGGGTCGAAGCATCCGGGTCGCAGCCCCCACGGGGCAACTACCAAACAGACACCCTCAACAAGGAGCGATCGTGGCGCGCGACATCGCGGCTCCCCTCACTGCCCCCACCCAGCACCAGGAGCTCATCTCCTGGGTGAACGAGATCGCGGCCGTCACCGAGCCGGACCGGGTGGTCTGGTGCGACGGCTCCGAGGCCGAGTACGAGCGCCTGTGCGGGGAGCTCGTGGCCAAGGGCACCTTCACGAAGCTGGACGAGACCAAGCGCCCGAACTCCTACTACGCCGCTTCCGACCCGAGCGACGTCGCCCGCGTCGAGGACCGTACGTTCATCTGCTCCGAGAAGGAGGAGGACGCCGGCCCGACGAACCACTGGAAGGCCCCCGCCGAGATGCGGGAGATCTTCACCGGCGAGAACGGCGTCTTCCGCGGCGCCATGCGTGGCCGCACCATGTACGTCGTGCCCTTCTGCATGGGCCCCGTCGGCTCCCCGCTCTCCGCGATCGGCGTCGAGATCACCGACTCCGCGTACGTCGCCGTCTCCATGCGCACCATGACGCGCATGGGCCGGGCAGTGCTGGACGAGCTCGGCTCCGACGGCTTCTTCGTCAAGGCCGTCCACACCCTGGGCGCCCCCCTGGAGGAGGGTCAGGAGGACGTTCCGTGGCCGTGCAACTCCACCAAGTACATCTCGCACTTCCCCGAGGACCGCGAGATCTGGTCCTACGGCTCCGGCTACGGCGGCAACGCCCTGCTCGGCAAGAAGTGCTACGCGCTGCGCATCGCCTCCGTCATGGCGCGTGACGAGGGCTGGCTCGCCGAGCACATGCTGATCCTCAAGCTGACCCCGCCGCAGGGCGAGGCGAAGTACGTCGCCGCGGCGTTCCCGAGCGCCTGCGGCAAGACCAACCTCGCCATGCTGGAGCCCACGATCCCCGGCTGGACCGTGGAGACCATCGGCGACGACATCGCCTGGATGCGGTTCGGCGAGGACGGCCGCCTCTACGCGATCAACCCCGAGGCCGGCTTCTTCGGCGTCGCCCCCGGCACCGGCGAGCACACCAACGCCAACGCCATGAAGACCATGTGGGGCAACTCCGTCTTCACCAACGTGGCGCTCACCGACGACGGCGACGTCTGGTGGGAGGGCATGACGGAGACCGCTCCGGCCCACCTCACCGACTGGAAGGGCAACGACTGGACGCCCGCGTCCGACACGCCCGCCGCCCACCCCAACGCCCGCTTCACCGTCCCGGCCGGACAGTGCCCGATCATCGCGCCCGAGTGGGAGGACCCGAAGGGCGTGCCGATCTCGGCGATCCTCTTCGGTGGCCGCCGCGCCTCCGCCGTGCCGCTGGTCACGGAGTCCTTCACCTGGCAGCACGGGGTCTTCCTCGGCGCCAACGTCGCCTCCGAGAAGACCGCCGCCGCCGAGGGCAAGGTCGGCGAGCTGCGCCGCGACCCGTTCGCCATGCTGCCGTTCTGCGGCTACAACATGGGCGACTACATGAACCACTGGATCAAGGTCGGCGCCGACAAGGACCAGGCCAAGCTCCCGAAGATCTACTACGTGAACTGGTTCCGCAAGAACGACGCCGGCAAGTTCGTGTGGCCCGGCTTCGGCGAGAACAGCCGCGTCCTGAAGTGGATCGTCGAGCGCCTCGACGGCACGGCCGAGGGCGTCGAGACGCCGATCGGCATCCTGCCGGCCAAGGGCGCGCTGGACACCGACGGCCTGGACCTCTCCGACGCCGACCTGGACTTCCTGCTCGACGTCGACAAGGAGATCTGGCGCGAGGAGGCGTCGCTGGTGCCCGAGCACCTCAACACCTTCGGCGACCACACCCCGAAGGAGCTGTGGGACGAGTACCGCGCGCTGGTCCAGCGCCTGGGCTGACCCCCTCGGAGCCTGTCGGGCGGCCCGCACGGTCGGAGATCGCCCGGCAGGCTCCCGGCGCGCCCCGCACGCCCCGCGGCCGGGTCTCGGACATCCGCCCTGACCTGTGGGGTCACCACCCGGCTGCGGTACGGCCCCCGGAACTCCCTCACGGTTCCGGGGGCCGCCCCTTCCCCCTCACCTTTCACGCTCTTTCGCGATCGTTCACGCTCTTTCGCGGCGAACGTCCGTACATCGCCCAGGGCTTGCGCACAAGACCTCCACAACGCTTCGATGTTTCTTCACATCACCTCCGGTCCGGTCGACCGGAGGCCAACGGAGCCTGTGGGGGACTCAGTTGAGCAAGAACCGGCACCATGTACGCATCGCGGCGACGCTGGCCGTGCTGACACTCGGCACCTCGGGCCTCACCGCACTCGCACCACCGGCCGCCCGCGCGGCCGACGGCACCGTGCCCGGCGACACCGTGGCCAAGCTGCCGATCTCCTCGTACTCGGCGATGGTCGTCGACTCGGTGCACGAGCGGGTCTACATCACGGACGACCGCCGCAACCAGTACGCGAACCAGGTCCACGTCTACAACTTCCAGGGCCAGAAGGTGGGTTCGCTGCCCACCGCCTCCGCGCCGTCCGGGATGGCCCTGAGCGCGGACAGCGGGACGCTCCACGTCTCGCAGTCCTCGGGCATCCTCGCCTTCGACACCGTGACCCAGCAGCGCACCGGCTTCACGTACGCCGCGTACGACGTGCCCTGCCCGCGGGATCTCGCCTTCGCGGGCGGCAAGGAGTGGCACACCGAGACGCCGTACCTCACCACCGAGTGCGAGAACCGCCAGACCTGGCTGTACGCGGCGTCGAACCCCGGGTCCGTCAACACCGGGTGGAACGCGACGGGCCGGCTGCGGCTGACGAGCGGCCCCGAGGTCCCGGACCGCATCGTGATGGCGCAGGCCCGCAACACCGGCGAGACCAACCCCTTCCTCACCACGCTCGACGCGAGCGGTGAGACGCTCGTGCGCGGCCCGGAACGCCGGTTCGCGGACGCCGAGGGCCGGGGCGCCCTCGACATGAAGGACGTGGCGCAGTCCCCCGACGGGCGGCGGATCGCGGTCGCCGACGCCGCGTACGGCACCCGGCTCCTGGAGGCCGCCGACCTGTCCGACGCGCCGGTCGCGTACCAGCCGCTGCCCGAGGGCGCCACGGCGTCCGCGGTCGCCTTCAGCGGCGACGGCACCCACATCGCCCGGGGCGCCGCCGCGACCGGGGGCACGGCCGACCTGCTGGTGCAGCCCGCGGACCCCGAGTCCGGCCGGGCCCCGCTGGAGTTCGCCTTCGAGGGTGCGCTCGAAGGGGACCGGGTCGTGCCGCGCGGGCTCCACTGGGCGAAGGACGGCTCGCGGCTGTTCGCCCTCACCACCAACGCCTCCGGCAGCGAGTACTGGCTGCACGTCATCCAGCCCCCGGCCGCCCAGTACGACTCCCGCTTCACCGGCGGTCTCTCCACCACCCCGGGGCGCCCCGTCGTCGGCGAACCGGTCGGCATCAGGGGCCGGTTGGAGCTGGACGGGCCCGCCCCCGCCGAACCGGTCAGGGTGACCGCGGTACGGCACGACGCGAACGGCGACCGCAGGCTCGCCTCCGTCGAGGCCGAGGCCGACGGCTCGTTCACCGTCCTCGACGTCCCGTCCCTGGTCGGCGACGCCACCTACACCGTCTCCTTCACCGGGGACGTCACCCACCGCCCGGCCGAGGACGTCACGCTCGCCGTCACCGTCGACAGGGCCCCGACCGCCATCGAGCTCCAGGCCCCGGCGGAGGCGACCAAGAGCGAGGGCCTGACGATCACCGGCACCCTGACCGGCCGGGGCAGGGCGCTCCCCTCCGGAATCACGCTGTCCGTGGTGCGCACCGACAAGAAGGGCACCGGCACGCTGACGTCGGCCGCCGTCGCCGCCGACGGCACCTTCACCGTCAACGACCTGCCCCGGGCCGCCGGACAGGTGACGTACGAGATCGGTTACGCGGGTGACGACCTGCACAGCGGATCGACGGCGTCGGCGACGGTACAGGTCCGCCGCTGACGAAGGCCGCCCCGGGCCGGAACGGGCGCTACCCGTTCCGGCCCCGGTCCTCCAGATAGCGGGTGTGGATCTGCTGCCGCCGCGCCTCGGCCTCCCGCAGCCCGGCGGCGAGCGCCTCCGCCTCCCGGTGCAGCAGCGTCAGCTGCTGTTCCAGATGGCGTTCGGGCGGCTCCGTACCGGGCGTGATCCGCGTCCACCAACGAGTCCGCACGAAGGTGTCGACCGACTCCGGGAGGTCCTGGTGCACGGCACGGGACAGGGCGTGCACGCCCTCCGGGTCGGCGGCCAGGGCCTCGGACACCCAGCCGGGGGCGAGCAGCCCGTCGAGGAGTTCGGTCAGCTCGGCGAGTCGACCGGACGCGGCGGGCGGCAGGTCCACCTCGTCCAGGTAGGCCCGCAGCGTCCCGAAGTCGTCCCGCAGCGCGTCCAGGCGCGACGAGGCGTCCGGGAACTCCGGGGCGGGCGGCCGCTCGGGCGGGGCGAACAGGGCGCCCGCCCCGTACAGCCCGGCGACCACCACCGGCCAGTACGCCCCCGCGAGCCCGGTGAAGGTGAGGACGAGACCGGCGATCCCGCAGGCGCTCCCGGCGAGGTTCTTCCGCGACTCGACATAGGCCAGCACCCGGTTCGCCGGCCTGCCGCCGGACGACCCGCCTCGGCCGGACGACCTGCCGCCCGAACCGCCGGAGGACCCGTCCGGGCCGCGCCGGGAGCCACGGGACCTACTGGTAGCCACGGATCTCCTCGAAGGCCCCGTCCAGGGAACCCGGTCCCCGGTCCTCGGTCGCGTCGAAGAGCCGGCCACCGGTCAGCTCGGCGATCCGGTCCAGCTCGCCGCGGTCCGAGTCGCCGAAGACGATCGGGAAGACCGGGGTGACCCGGTGCGCGGCCGGCAGCGACCGGTAGTAGGAGGCGAACCCCCCGGCCGTGTCGCCCGTCGTGTTCTCGCCGTCCGTCATCAGCACGATCGAGGTGAACGCCGACTCGCTGCCGCCGCCGATCCGCTCGTACGCCGACTTCAGGCTCGAATAGATCGCCGTCTCGCCGCCCGCCGTCAGCGCGGCGGTGTCCGCCTCGATCGCGGCCGGTCCGCGCCGTGGGTCGGCCGGGTCGACGGTGTGCGTGCGCACCTGCTTCACCGACGAGCCGAACGGCAGCAGCGTGACCTCCTCCCGCTCCCGGAAGTCCCCGGTCAGCCCGGTCAGCGCCGCCTTCAGCCGCTTCAGCCGGTCCCCCTTCATCGAGCCGGAGGTGTCCAGCACGTACACGGTGCGCGAGGGGCGCCGCAGCTTGTTCTCGTAATTGTGGAGCAGCCCGTCGGCCACCGAACGTGAGCCGGGGAAGGGCAGTTCGCGCCGCGCGTCGGCGGCGAGCGGCGCCGCGGGCCGCACCGAGGGCACGACCGGGCGCCGGAAGGTCTCCTGGGTCAGCTGCCGCTGCGCGTCGGGGGTGCGGAAGTACGCCGCCAGGGCGCGCACCGCGTCCTTCGCGTCGGGGGAGGTGCCGGCGAGCGTGCTGAGCGGGTAGTCGGCCGTCACCACCCCGTCGCGGGGGCGGATCACGGTCAGCCCGGTTTGGCTGTCGCGGTTCAGGGACAGCAGCACGGACTCGTAGTTGATCAGCGCGTCGACGTTGCCGCGCCGGGTGTACGCGGTGGCCAGCCAGCCCGAGGAACCGGACGTCAGCCGCTGCCCGCCGAAGAACTCCTTCAGCTTCCCGCTCGCGCCGCGCACATCGGCGTCGGTCAGCGCGGACTGGGCGCCGGAGAGCCCGGAGGCGACCGAGACGAGCGCGGAGAAACCGGAGTTGGAACGGGCCGGGTCGGTCATCCCGTACGTCAGCCGGCCCTCGGCGACCGCCCGGTGCACCTGCGACCAGGTCACGTCCGAGGGCCGCCAGCCCAGTCGTTCCACGGTCGCCGGACGGACCCCGAGCGCGACCGGCGACGTCATCAGCGGGGTCTCCGACGTGATGCGCCGCGCCGCCTCCGGGCGCAGCCGCAGGGAGTCGTTGGACGACAGCCACACCGCGTCGTACGCCCCGTCCGCCTTCCCCGAGGCGAGCCGTTCGACGGCGTCCAGCGTGCCGGTCCAGGTGGGGCGCACGGTGATCCCGGTGGCCTGCCGGGCCTTCGCCAACAGCGGCTCCATGTCGGAGAGTTCACTGGAGGCGAGGACCCGCAGCGTGCCGGCCCGGGGCCGGCCGTCGTCCCGCCCGGACCCGCCGGACGAGCCGGACGTACCGGTCTCCGGGGCGGAGCACGCGGCGAGGGGGGCGAGCACGGCGGCGGACAGCAGCGCGACGAGCGAACGGGTCACCCGGCGCCGCATCCTGCGCAGCCCTCTCCGGGGGCGGTTCGTCATGCGGGACCACCGCCCTCCGGCACCCCGGCCGACCGGCTGCGCTCCAAGTGGGCGCCGGCCTGCTGGAGTTCGGCGGTCAGCGACTCCACGGTCGCGGCCATCGACTCGGTGGCCTGCACCTTGTACGTGTCGATGGCGTCGAGCGTCCGGTAGATCTGCTGGAACGTGGTGCGCAGCGTCTCCGCCCCCACCGCCGGGTCGGCGGCGATGCGCTGGATCTCGCCGCTCTGCCCGGCGAGCATCTCCGCGTTGCCGCGGATCAGGTCCTCGGTCGTGGAGCGCAGCACCTGGACCTGCTCGGTCACCTTGCGCTGGCTCTCCAGCGCCGAGGCCAGCATCACGGCGATCCGCAGGGCGGAGACGGTGGTGGTCGCGGCCCGGTCGACGCCCCTGATGAGCTCGTCGTTGTTGCGGCGCACCACGTCCATCGCGAGGTAGCCCTGGGCGCAGACCGCGAGCTGGGTCAGCAGGTCCTGGTGCTTCTGCCGCACGGGGAAGAGGACGTCGGCGCGGAGCGCGTCCGCCTGCGCGGGGTCGGTGGCCGCGGCGATGCGCTGCTCGACGGCGTCGTCCAGCGCCTCGGTGAGGACCACGTACTCCTGGAGCTTCCCCATGGTCTCCCAGAGCCGGGTGCGCCCGGTGTGCAGGGCGGCGTTGTCGCGGCGCAGTTCGTCCTGGCCGCCGCGCAGCGAGCCCACGATCCGGTTCAGGGTGGACTGGGCCGACGCGTACTTGGCGACGTGGTCGCGGAGCCGGTTGCCGCCCGGCAGCCGGGACAGCAGCCGGCGCGCACCCCTGGCGGGGGCGTCGCGCGGGTCGAGGTCCTCGACGGTGCGGCGCAGCTCGACGAGGGAGGAGCCGACCCGGGCCTGGGCTTCGCCGCCCCCGGAGCCGCTCCCGGCACCCTTTCCGGACGCGGACAGCGAGCGGACGGTGCGGTCCAGCATCCGGTTGGACTGCTGGGCGGCGCTGCGGATGTCGTCCTGCCCCAGGGCGGCGATCTTCCCGATCCGGGTGGTGAATTCGGGCGACCGGGCGTCCAGGCCGGCGAGGCCGCCGACGTACTCGGCGGCACGGCGGGTCATCTCCGTGCGCACCGACTCGTCGACCGGCACGAGACCGGCGGCCTGCTCGGTGCGGACCGGGGCGACCGGTTCCGGCGGGGTGAGGACGAGCGGCGGGGCGTCGCCGGGCGGGGCGAGGGTGATCGGTTGCGGTTCTTCGGCCATGAGCGGGTCTCCAGGAACGGGAGGGCAGGAAGGCGTACGGGGCGGAGTCCGCCGGGTGGCCGCCGGTCGGGCACGGCCGCCCGGCGGACGCTCAGCCGCGGGTCCGTTGGGCCATCGCGCGCAGCACCGTGGCGGTGGGCACGGGCGCCTGACGGACGCCGGTCAGCTTCTGGTCGATGTGGTCGGTGTGGCCGGCGGTGGCGGCGGTGAACTCGGCCGCGGCGCCCTGGGGCCGGAAGCCGTGCCGCACGGCCAGCTCGCGCAGGCGCGGATCGGTGGAGAGCAGCTCGCCGAGCCGCCGTCCGGTGCCGGTCAGCGGTACGAGGGTGTGGTCGCTGGACACGGTGGTGTCGGGGTAGAGGAGCACCAGGTCACCGGTCTCCTGACCCTGCATCAACAACGAGGCGACCTGCGACTCGTAGATCAGGACGAGCGGGTTGCCGACCCCGCTGATGAAGTCGCGGAACGGGGCGTCGGTGCTGGTCTGCTGCGCGCCCTGGACCCGGATCAGCTTCTTCAGGAGGGGAGCGGTGCGGTCGACCGCGGCCTCGTCCGCGGCGACCCGGCCGCCGTCGGCGACGTAGGAGGCGGCGGCGAGGTAGAGCGCGCCGGAGTTGGACGAAACGGGGTCGGTGCTGGTGATGAACACCGTCCCGGACAGCTCGGCGTGCTTGTCGGCGCCCTTGAGCTGCTGCCAGGTCCGGTCCGCCCGCGCGGCGCCGAGGTACGGCTCCATGAGCAGCTTGCCGCTGGACTTCCCGCCCAGCGTCGCGAGTCCGTTGTCCGCCAGCACCTGGGCGGCGGCGCGGTGCGCGACGACGACGAGCGGCGAGTAGAACGGCCTGATCGGTCCGCCCTTGACGGGGGACTCGCGCTGGAGCTCGTCGGCCGGGGCCTTCGAGCCGGGGAAGGCGAAGTCGTAACCCTTGAGGGGGAACTGGTCCATGGCCCATGACCCGGACGTCTCCGCCTTGACGGTGAGCCCCTTGGCGGCGAGGGCCTTCACCACGTCGGGATCGGCGAAGAACTCGGCCTTCTCCGACCCGATCACTCCACGCACGGTCTTCGTTGCCGTGCTCGTGTCCTTGCCGGCGCGTCCTGCTGCGACGGCTGCTGCCACTCCGCCGATCAGCAGCACCGCCAGGACGATTCCCACGATGCGTCTCACGCCTGAAGCGTGCTCCCGGAACCCCACATTCCAGGCGGAGTCGGGTGGACGGCAGGTGAAGTGAGTATCCCAGTACGCAACGGGAGCGGCCGATTCTCTCCGGCGACCCGGTCACAGGTGGAACTCGGGCTGCGCCGCACGGCGCACGCACGTGTGCCGTGCCCGGACGATCCCGGACACGGCACACTTCAGAGGGATCCCAACGAGGTCAGGACCGCGTCTGGCTCTTCGAGAGTCCCTTCTCGATTGCGTCCTGCGTGCTGGGCTTCATCCCCCTGTCGAAGCCGAGGCTGTTCAGCAGCTCATCCATCGCGTCCAGGTAGCTGGACTGCTGGCTTTCGGTCATCGGCTCCTCGCTTGCGAGCGGCTGCCCGCCGGCCCGGAGCGCGAGGGGCGGCTGCGGATTGGCCGGTGTCCATGTCTGGCCGGCGCAATTGAACGTCGAAGGTTCGCCCATGACCGTCGGGCATTCGAGGTCGAAGACATCCCCGTCGGTGGTGACCACCTCGAACCTGACGGAGTTGGCGTGCGTGGTGATCGCGATGCCACAGGGGTTGTCCGGGAAGCCGGATCCGGGGCCGCTGGGGAGGGGCTGCCACGTGTACGGCGGGGTCACGTTGAAGTCCACAGAAGCCCCGAACGGGGTCCCGTCGGGGGCCAGCACGCCCTTGACTTCTCTCTCGTTGGCGGTCTGGAAGGAGTCGATGGAGATGCACGGCCCAGCGGCTCCGGTGGCTCCGGTGGCTCCGGTGGCTCCGGTGGCTCCGGTCGCTCCGGTCGCTCCGGTCGCTCCGGTGGGTCCGGTGGGTCCGGTGGGTCCGGTGGGTCCGGTGGCTCCGTTTCCACCCGGAGCTCCGGTGGGTCCGGTGGGTCCGGTGGCTCCGTTTCCACCCGGAGCTCCGGTGGGTCCGGTGGGTCCGGTGGCTCCGTTCTCGCCGTTCTCACCCGGAGCGCCGGTCGGTCCGGTCGGTCCCGTGGCACCGCGCGGCCCCGTCGGCCCGGTGGGCCCGGTGGGTCCGCGCTTACCCTTCTCCTCCTTGCACTTGTCCTTGTCGTACTTGTTCTTGTGGTTGTCGCAGCACTCGTCCTTGTCGTGCTTGTCCTTCTGCTTCCCGCACTTGTCACCGCCCATAAGCACAGGCCGGTTCATCTCGCCCGGAGAGAAGACGTTCTGGGCCCCTGCCACCGCGGGGCTGGAAAAGCCCAGCATGACGAGGCCCAGCGTTGCCATTGCACCGCTGGCCAGCCACCTGCGACCGCGGGGCACCGGGCCAAGACGTGAGGGGGTCCTGTTCTCAGGACTCATGAGTTTGCTCCTTGGGGAACCGAATGGAGTGGTCTCGACGAGGCGTACAGAGCCTCCGATGCAACACTCGGGTGCATGCGCAAGAAAGTGGGCGAGGCGCACCAGACGTTCAGGCGATCGGCAGAATGTGGGGGGCCGAAAGAGAATGAGCCCGGAAGAGTCGGATCATGTGGCCCCGTAGCGGCTTTAGTTCCGGGTGAGTGTCGGTGCGGCCGATGCCCGGACGGATGGATACGCTCTGCATGCTTCATCAGCTCCCACTTGCCAAATCGAGGCTCGGATGTCCGCCAGGGATTTACAAGGAAAGATGAATTTCTTCACAGGGGCCAGGAAACGCGTGGCCGAGGTGGCGATGGTCGCGCTCGCCGTAACTGCGACGTGTTCAGGGCTGACATGGGCGGCGGTCTCCCTCACGGGAAATGACGTCGAGGCGAAGGTGTCGGCCGCTTGCTCATACAACCTCACCAATGGTGCAAAGCCCGTGGGAATTCCCACTTTCAACGAATCGGCCGCTGCTCGGCCCTATACGGCAGAAATCGTGACCAACCGGGGAACCGTCACCTTCGAAGCACTGACCGACAAGGCGCCCTGTACCACCAACTCCTTCTCCTTCCTGGCGCGGAAGGGGTACTACGACGGCAGCACGTGTCACCGCGTCACGACCCGAGGGATTTACGTATTGGACTGCGGTGACCCCGAGGGGAAAGGCACGGCAGATCCGGGATACTTCTTCCGGGATGAAAATCTGGACGGAGCCGAATACTCGGCCGGCACCTTGGCGATGTCCAAGGCGGCTCCCGGCAGGAACGGCAGTCAGTTCTTCATCAGTTATGCCGATCCTGATTTCCCCATGTCGTCCGAGTGGACTCCCTTCGGGAAAGTCGTGAGCGGATTGGATGTACTGAAGGAGATCGCCGGTGACGGGACTCGGGACGGATCCTCCGACGGAAGGCCGAAGAAGGCCGTTGTCATCAAGTCGGTAACGGTGCGACAGGCATCGGTCAACGCTCCTCGCGAGAAGCGCGGGTGATTCCATCGAGCCTCAGGTGTGCCGCTGTTCGGGGTATTCCGCGCGCGTATATGGCGGCTCAGGGCCAGGCCTCGAAGGTTGCTGGCATTTTGAGGTCCTCAGGGTCAGTTTTCCGGAAGGAATAAGTCATGCAAGCCCCACCCGCCGAAAGTGCCATGCTCCCGGTGCAACAAAAATCGACCGTGGACGAAGGGCCGGTGGCCGAGCCGTCTCGGGGGAGCCGCTCCGACAGCCCGTGGTGGATCTGGGCCCTGTCGGGAGCACTGTTCTTCACGTACGCGACGTTGTCCTTGCGCATCCATCAGCGCATGCTCTCCCACAGTTTCGACCTGGGAATCTTCGAACAGGTCGTCCGCTCCTACGCACATGGGCACCTGCCCGTCTCCGAGGTCAAGGGGCCGGACTTTCCCATCTTGGGAGACCACTTCTCTCCCATTCTGATCCTGGTGGTACCTGTCTACTGGCTGTGGCCTTCGGCGATGGCCCTGCTCGTGGTGCAGGCGGCGCTGATCGCCGCGAGCGTTCTGCCCCTGACCCTCTGGGCGCGCCGAGCGCTGGGCTCCCCCGCCGCCGCGGTCATCGGGGTCTGCTACGGCCTCTCCTGGGGTCTCGCGAGCGGGGTCGGCTCCGACTTCCATGAATGGGCCTTCGCCGTCCCCCTTCTCGCGTGCTCACTCACCGCTCTCGCGACGGGCCGGATGCGGGCCGCGGTCTGCTGGGCTCTGCCCCTGTTGCTGGTGAAGGAGGACCTCGGGCTCACCGTGGTCGTGATCGGCCTCGTCGTCGCCTGGCGCGGCGACCGCAAGCTCGGGATCACAACCGCAGCAGTCGGCCTGGCCGGAGCACTGCTGGCGACGATGGTCATTCTGCCGGCCTTCAGTCCGAGCGGGTCCTACGACTACTGGGGCTTCCTGAACGGCTCGGAAGGCAGTGAGGGCGGGCTGACGGATCTGCTGTACAGGAGCACGATCGGTCTCATCACCCCCGAGGCCAAGATCACGACGCTCCTGCTCGTGCTGGCCCCGACCCTGTTCCTGGCCCTGCGGTCCCCGTTGATGTGGATCGCGGTGCCGACCCTGATGTGGCGGGCTGCCTCGGAGCTCAGCACCCACTGGGGCACCGCCTACCACTATTCGCTCTCTCTGATGCCGATCGTCTTCGCCGCCTTCATCGACGCCTTGGTCCGACGGAACCCGAGCAGGAGCAGCCTGCGGCGGTACCTCGCCGGCTCCGCCGCGATCACGCTCCTGGTCCTTCCGCAGTATCCGTTCTGGCAGCTGGTCCAGCCGGCCACCTGGCGGGACGATCCCCGCATCGCTGTCGCCCACCGTCTGATGGACCGGATTCCTGACGGCGCCACGGTGCAGGCATCCAATGAGCTCGTGCCCCAGCTCACGAACCGTACGAGTGCCAGCCTCTACGGCTGGCCCGACAGCCGTCCCGATCCTCAGTGGATCATGGTGGACACCAAGGTGCCGTTCAGCCGGCGGTGGCCGCTGAACGTCTTTCAGGAACGGCAGGCCCTGGGCGCTGCGCGGGCACAGGGGTATCTCACCGTGAGCAATGAACAGGGCTTCGTACTGCTCAAGCGTCCGAGCTGACGTCGCGTCTTCGGTCTTCCTGCCTCACCGAGTTGGAGGTGACCCGTGAAATCAACGGTCTGCCTGAACATGATCGTCAAGAACGAGGCCCCGGTCATCAGACGCTGCCTCGAATCCGTGCGCCCTTTGATCGACACGTGGGTCATCCTGGACACGGGATCGACCGACGGCACCCAGGACGTCATCCGTGACATCTTCAGTGATCTGCCCGGCACCCTGCACGAAAGTCCTTGGAAGGGATACGACGGGAGCCGCAGCGAGGCGATCGACCTGGCGCGCGCCGAAGCGGACTATCTGCTGTTCATCGACGCCGACGACGAGATGGAGGTGGAGCCCGGCTTCCGCATGCCGGAGCTGACCCACGACGCCTATCGAGTCGCACTGCACGACGGACCCATCACCCACTGGCGCCCCGCTCTGGTCTCGACCCGGTTGCCCTGGCGCTATGTCGGCGTCCTGCACGAGTACATCGACTGCGGAATGCCGTACACCCTCGGGACGTTCAAAGGCGCCAACATCCTCTCGGTGGGCGGCGGCGCACGCCTGAGAGGAGAAGGAACGCGGAAGAAGTACCTGCGCGACGCCAAGGTCCTTCAACAGGGTCTGATCAAGGAACCCGACAACTCCCGCTACGTCTTCTACCTCGCCCAGAGCTGGCGGGATGCCGGAGAGCCGAAGAGGTCACTCGCCGCCTACGACCGCCGGGCAGGCATGGGCGGCTTCGCGGAGGAAGTCTTCTGTTCCCACCTCTACGCCGCACGGCTTGCGGCAGAGCTAGGCAGGCCGCCGGCCGAGGTGATCGACCGCTACCTTCGCGCGCACGAAAGCCGTCCTTCTCGCGCCGAAGCGCTCGGTGAACTCGCGCGCTACTGCCGCACGAACGGCCGGCGCTGGCCACTTGCGTACATGTTCGCGCAGCAAGCAGCGCAGATCCCGTACCCGGAAGACATTCTGTTCGTCGAGTTCGAGTGGTACGACTGGTGCTCGCTCGACGAACTCGCCGTAGCCGCTTACTGGACCGGAAACTACGAGGAGTCGGAGCGCTGCAGCCAACGCCTCCTCAAGAGCGGCAAGCTGCCTCCCGAGCACCACGACCGTGTGGTCGGCAACCTCGAATTCGCCCGGCAGAAGCTGGGTTCGAGGGAACTCGTGAACGCCTGACCGGGGCCGGAGCAGGCCCGGACCGGGGCCGGACCCGGGGTCGCGCGGTCGGTCGTGTGCGGCAATTGGGTGGCAACCCGGTCCACGCGCCGCCGAGGCGCGTGGACCGGGGCCGTCAGTGGGCGCCGACCAGCCGCGTGGAGGTGGCGGGAGCGGCGGCGACCGCCGCCGCGTGGGCGTCCATGCGCTCGGCCGCGAGGATCGCCGCGGCCGTGTCGGCACGGGACGCGGCCACCACCAGCGCACGGCCCGCGAGGGCGTGGGCGCGGCGGTGCAGCGCGGGTGCGGGTGCTTCGGTTCGACCGGCTTGCCGGGCGGGCGGCGCACCGCGCAGCCTGGCGACCTGTTCGGCGATGCGGTCGCCCGCCTCGCCGAGGTCCAGTTCGTCGGTGACCGCGAGAAGCGCGGCCAGATGCCCGGCGAGCTGGATGTCCAGCTCCTCCTCGCGGGAACGGTGCGGGAAGTCGTCGGCGTGGTCGGCCGGTGTGTGGACCGATTTGGCGCGGATCGGTTCGTACATGGATGGCCTCCTGCGTATTGCTGTGGAACCATCCTACATTGGATTCAGTCTAAAGTTGTCCAGGATCGACCCGGGAATCGTCCGCCGCCGCCCCGGCCGCTACGGCTGGCCGTACCCGTCCAGGAAGTGGGCGATCCGGTCGACCGCGTCCGCCAGGTCCTCGGTCGTGGGCAGCGTCACGACCCGGAAGTGGTCGGGCTCCGGCCAGTTGAACCCGGTCCCGTGCACCACCATGATCTTCTCGGCCCGCAGCAGGTCGAGGACCATCTGCCGGTCGTCCTTGATCTTGTAGACCTTGGGGTCCAGGCGCGGGAAGAGGTACAGGGCCCCCTTCGGCTTCACGCAGGTCACGCCCGGAATCCGGGTCAGCAGCTCGTACGCCGTGTCGCGCTGCTCCAGGATGCGCCCGCCCGGCAGCACCAGGTCGTCGATCGACTGCCGCCCGCCGAGCGCGGTGGCCACGGCGTACTGCGAGGGCATGTTGGCGCAGAGCCGCATGTTGGCGAGGATCGTCAGCCCCTCGATGTACGAGGAGGCGTGCGCCTTCGGGCCGCAGACGGCCAGCCAGCCCGACCGGTAACCGGCCACCCGGTAGTTCTTGGAGAGCCCGTTGAAGGTGAGCACCATCAGGTCGGGCGCGATCGTCGCGGTCGGGGTGTGGGTCGCGCCGTCGTACAGGATCCGGTCGTAGATCTCGTCGGAGCAGACGACCAGGTTGTGGCGCCGGGCGATCTCCGTCAGCCCGCGCAGCATCTCGTCGTCGTACACCGCACCCGTCGGATTGTTCGGGTTGATGATCACCAGCGCCTTGGTGCGGTCGGTGATCTTCCGCTCGATGTCGGCGAGGTCCGGCATCCAGTCGGACTGCTCGTCGCACCGGTAGTGCACGGCCGTGCCGCCGGCCAGCGACACCGAGGCGGTCCACAGCGGATAGTCCGGGGCGGGTACGAGCACCTCGTCGCCGTCGTCGAGCAGCGCCTGCATCGACATCTGGATCAGCTCGGACACGCCGTTGCCCAGGTAGACGTCCTCGACGTCGAGGTCGATGCCCTTGGTCTGGTAGTGCTGCACCACCGCCCGCCGAGCCGACAGCAGGCCCTTCGCATCGCCGTAGCCGTGCGCCCCGGAGAGGTTGCGCAGTATGTCCTCGAGGATCTCGGGCGGGCACTCGAAACCGAACGCGGCGGGGTTGCCGGTGTTCAGCTTGAGGATGCGGTGACCGGCTGCTTCCAGCCGCATCGCTTCCTCCAGGACGGGGCCCCGGATTTCGTAACAGACGTTGGCGAGCTTCGTGGACTGGATGACCTGCATGCCTGGGAGCTTACGACCGCACCCCGCGCCCCGCCGGAGCTTCCGCCCCGGGGTGGCCCGCCCGGGTGGTCCGCTCCGCCGGACGTGTCTTCCATAGCCATGCGCCCGTCGCCCCGGACCGTGGGAACGCCGGGCGGGGACGGGGGCGGGGCTTCGAATGCGGTGGAACGGGGGCGTGACGGACACGGACGGGTGAGATGGGCCACGTGGCCGGAACGAGGGTCGGGGTGGTGGCCGGGGCGGAGCCGGACGGAGGATGAGGCGGTGGCCCCTGCCGCCTCTGTTGCCCCAGCGACCCCAGCGACCCCAGCGACCCCAGCAGCCCCAGCGGCTCCAATAGCCCCAGTAGCCCCAGCGGTCCGGCTGGGGCCCGGCAGCCTCTGCCGTCCCGGGGGGCCTGGGCGTCACTCCGGCAGTCGGGTGCCCGGCGGCAGGTGGATGTCGAACTCGCCGGCCAGCACCCGCAGCACCTCGTCGCCGTCCGCCAGCTCCCGCTCCTCGCGACTGCCGTCGTCGGCCGTGACCGCGAACGTGCGGCCGGTCAGCGACAGGTGCGCGCCCGGGGTGGTCCGCAGGGCGTACACCCCGGACGAGAACGGGGAGCGCGGGTTGGTCGCGATGTGCCAGTTGATGACCTCGTAGTCCGGCGCCTCGAAGGGCTCCAGGGTGAAGGTGTACTGCGGCTGCCAGGTCCCGTCGGCGGTGTGCGTCCGCAGCTCCCACAACTCCAGCGGTCCGTCGTGCGGGACGGTCGCGAGCCGGTGGCGGCGCGGGGCGTCGTGCACCTCGGCGCCCGCGGCCAGCGGGATCGGTTCCAGCAGCGAACCGGCCGCGCCGAAGCCGACGTCGGCCAGGTACGGGGTGGGCTCGCCCGGCACCCGCACCGACATCAGCATGTGGGTGCGCGGCCGGACGTCGCCGGGCCGGGCCCCCAGCACCACCCGTGCGCACAGCCGGGTGACCCGGAACCCGAGCGCGGTCAGCGCGGCGGCGAGCAGGGTGTTCTGCTCGTAGCAGTACCCGCCGCGCCGGCCGTGCACGAGCTTCGCCTCCAGGTCGGCGATCGCGAGCGAGGGCGCGCTGCCGAGAACCGGGTCCAGGTTCTCGAAGGGGATGCCCAGGGCGTGGGCGCGGTGCACGGAGCGCAGTACTTCCGCGGTCGGCTCGCGCTTCCCGCTCCAGCCGATGCGGCCGAGGTAGGCGTCGAGGTCGGACAGGTGCTCGCGGTCGGAGGTCATGCCCCCGACAGTACGCAGCGGGGCGGCCGACCACCTCGGGCCAGGGACGGAGAGGGTCCGGTACTCGGGACCCAGGCCCGGAGCGGGCCGTCGCCGTGGTCACCGAACCGAACCGAACCGAACCGGCCCGACCCGACCGCACCGGGCACAGGATGTCGGGTCCGAGGGGGTGCGTCGTTCCTAGCGTGGGAGTTCGTCAGGGAAGGAGTCCGGGGTGCTGGAGAAGCTGAACCAGGCCATGGAACACATCGAGGGCCGTCTCGACGGGCGGATCGAGGTGACCGAGCTGGCGCGGATCACCATGACGTCGGAGTACCACTTCCGGCGGATGTTCTCCGCGCTGGCCGGGATGCCGCTGTCGGAGTACGTCCGGCGCAGGCGGCTGACGCTCGCGGGGGCCGAAGTGCTCATGGGGGAGCGGACACTGCTGGAGATCGCCGTCCGGTACGGCTACTCCTCGGGGGAGGCGTTCGCGCGGGCGTTCCGGGCCATGCACGGCATCGGTCCGGGTGAGGCCCGACGGGCCGGTGCGGCTCTGCGTTCGCAGCCCCGGATGTCCTTCCGGCTCGTGATCGAGGGGAGCAGCAGCATGCGATACCGGATCGTGGAGAAGGGGGAGTTCCGTGTGGTGGGCAAGAAGGCGCGGGTCCCGTTGGTGCACGAGGGGATGAACCCGGCCATCGCCGAGTTCGTCCGGGGCATCGGCAAGGAGGCCATGGACCGCATCGCGGCCCTGTCGGACCAGCGGCCGGAAGGCATCGTCGGAGTGAGCGACAAGCTCGCCGAGAGCCGTGCGGAGGGGACCGAACTCGACTACTACCACGGCGTGGTGACGGGCGCGCACGTGCCCGACGACCTGGACGCGCTGGTGGTCCCGGCGGGTTCCTGGGCCGTCTTCGAGAACTCCGGCCCCTTCCCGCAGGCGCTCCAGTACCTGTGGCGGGACGTGTTCACGCAGTGGTTCCCGTCCAACCCCTACCGGAGCCGGCCCGGCCCCGAGATCCTGCGCACCAGGCTCTCGCCGGACGGCACCCAGGCCGAGGCGGAACTCTGGATCCCGGTGGAACCGGCCGCCTCCTGAAGCCCGGAGCGAAGGCCGGGGTGAAGCCCGACTCGAAGCCCGACGCGAAGTCCGCATCAGGGCAAGGGAGTTGAGGGCGGCTTGAAACCACCCCTTGTGGGGCCCCCTCCAGTAGGCGCAACATGCGCATGTCAAAACCGAAGGAACTTCGGTTGCAGGGGCCAATCGGACCCTGCACATACGCCTGGAGGGGACCCCCACATGAAAAAGCCTCTCGTCGGTGCGCTGTTCGCCGTTCTGCTCCTCGGAGCGGGTGTCGCACCGGCCACCGCGGCCACCGCTCACGAAGCCGCGTCACCCGGCACCGTCAAGGAGAAGGTCGGGCCCAAGGCGGTCGACTTCGCCGGAACCGTGGCGCTGAGCAACTGTTCCGGCTCCGTCGTCCGCACGCCCGACTCCCAGCCCGGTGACCCCGCGCTCGTGCTCTCCAACGGGCACTGCATGGAGACCGGATTCCCGGGGCCGGGCGAGGTCGTGTTCGACCGGCCGTCCACCCGCAGCTTCACCCTGCTGAACGCCTCGGGCAGCGGCGTCGGCACCCTGCGCGCGAGCAAGATCGCGTACGGGACGATGACCGACACCGACATATCGGTGTACCAACTCACCCGCACCTACGCCCAGATCGAGAGCACCTACGGCATCAAGGCGCTGGAGCTCAACGCCGCGCACCCGGTCGAGGGCACCGCGATCACGGTCGTGTCCGGCTACTGGAAGCGCACGTACTCCTGCAACGTCGACGGCTTCGTCTACCGCCTCAAGGAAGGGGAGTGGACCTGGAAGGACTCGGTCCGCTACACCTCCGCCTGCAAGACCATCGGCGGTACGTCCGGCTCCCCGGTGATCGACAACGCGACCGGCAAGGTCGTCGCCGTCAACAACACCGGCAACGAGGACGGCCTGGAGTGCGCGGACAACAACCCGTGCGAGGTCGACGAGAACGGCAACGTGACGGTGCGCGAGGGCATCAACTACGCCCAGCAGACCTACGGCCTCGTGCCGTGCATCGGTGCCGGCAACAAGTTCGACCTCAACCGGCCGGGATGCACACTGCCCAAGCCGTGAGTGCGTGACTGCCCGGGTGCACGACTGCCGGAGCGTATGACTGCCCGGCTGTGCGAACGCCCGGGTGGGTGACTGCTTGAGCGCGTGACTGTTTGAGCGCGTGACCGCCGCGATGCCCGACGGGGTGTCGCGGCGGTTGTGCACCTGCCGGTCCACCCGGCCCCTTCCGAACCACCCGGCCCGCCCGGCTCATCGCGTCCCGGCGCGGCGGATCGCCGCCTCGATCCCGTCCAGCAGCACGCCGAGCCCCACCTCGAACGTCTCCCGCGCCTCGCGCTCCAGGTACGGCACCTCCGCCGAGGACGTGTCCGGGGGCTGTGGGGCGGACGCGCGTTCCATCGCGCTCAGGCTCGGGTAACGGTCCGCGAAGTCGGGCGCCACCTCGCCCAGCAGTGCCGAGCGGGCGAACCACCACTCCTCGTCCGGCTCGCCCGTCGCCGTCGCGGCCTGTCGTGCCTCGGCGACCGTCCCGGCGCAGCCCCGGACGAAGTGGGACAGCGTCCCGACCAGTCGCCGCAGCACGGCCGCGTCGAGCCCGGTCCGGTTCAACAGGCGCACGAGGGTGTCCAGTCCCGCGTACTCGTGCGGGCCGAGGACCGGGCGGGCCTGGGAGATCCGGAGCACCCAGGGGTGGCGCAGCTGGAATTCGAGGGTGTCCCGCGCCCAGTCGGTGAGCCCCGCCCGCCAGTCGCCGGTGTCCGGGTAACGGGTGGGCAGTTCGGCGTGGACGGCGTCGTACATCAGGTCCAGCAGTTCGTCCTTGCCGGGCACGTAGGTGTAGAGCGCCATCGCCGTACGGCCGAGCCGCTCGCCCACCGCGCGCATCGAGAGTGCGGCCATGCCCTTCTCGTCCGCGACGGCGATCGCGGCGGTCACGATCGCGTCGACGCCCAGCCCCGGCCGGGGGCCGGGGCCGGGGCGTCGGCCGGGCTCTTCCGGCCGGTCGGCGCGCCACAGCAGGGACATCGACCGGCGGGCGTCGCCCTGCCCGGCAAAGACCACCACTTGCGACTCCTTACGTCGTAAAGTAACTTCCCCCGGGTAATTCCTTACGGCGTAAAATATCAGTCGGAGAGGGCGGTGGCCGCGATGGGGCAGGCGTTGGCGGTGTCGTACGTACGAGTCGTGGGCGTGGAGCGGATCACTCCGCGCACGGCGCGCGTCACCTTCACCGGGGACGCGTTGGCGGAGCTCATGGAGGACCGGCCCGACCAGCAGATGAAGCTCTGCTTCCCGAGGGAGGGGCAGGACGTCCCCCGGCTGCCGGAGCCGGACGCCGACGACACGTACGGCATGCGCTGGTACGAGGCGTACCTGGCGGTCCCGGAGCCCGAGCGTCCGTCGATGCGGAGCTTCACCGTCCGTGCGTACGACCCCGGTTCCGGCCTGATGACGGTCGACTTCGTGCTCCACGGCGACGACGGTCCGGCCGTCCGCTGGGGCCGGCGCGCCCGCCCCGGCGACGTGCTCGGCATGGTCGGTCCGTCGTCCGCGTACGCCCGGCCGCTGCCCGTCGCCGACTGGCTGCTGCTGGCCGGGGACGAGACGGCGCTGCCCGCGATCGGGACGGTCCTGGAGTTCCTGCCGGCCGGTGGGCGGGCGCTCGCCTGGATCGAGGTGGCCGACGCGGCGGAGGAACGGCCGCTCGGCTCGTCCGGTGACGTGACCGTCCACTGGGTGCACCGCGACCGGGGCGGGTCGTTGCCCGACGCGGTGCGGGCAGCCCGGCTGCCCGCCGGGTCCGGGGCGGCGTGGCTGGCCGGGGAGGCGGGAACGGTACGGAACCTGCGCCGCCACCTGGTCGAGGAGCGCGGACTGCCCAGGAAGGCCGTGGAGTTCACCGGCTACTGGCGGCGCAGCCTCACCCAGGACGACGCCCCGACCGAGGAGGACCTGGCCTGGGCGAAGGAGCAGATGGAGGAGGGGGCGGGGGAGGCGGCCCCGTAGGCCGGGAGTCCTCGTGGACAGGGGGCTTCATGGACCGGGGGGTTCATGGACAGGGGGTTCATGGATCGGGCCCCTGTGGGCCGGGGTCTCACAGGCCGCCCCGGGTGCTTCCCGCTCCCCGGACGGCCCGGCCCGCGAGTGTCTGGGTGCGGCGGCCGTCCTCGATGACGAACCGGCCGTCGATCAGTACGTGCGGGATGCCGACCGGCAGGGTGCGCGGTTCCTCGAAGGTCGAGCCCGCCGCCACCGTCGCCGGGTCGAAGAGCACCAGGTCGGCGCGGTAGCCCTCGCGTACGTACCCGCGGTCGGTCAGCCGCAGTCGCCTCGCCGGGCGCGAGGTGAGACGGGCGACGCACTCCTCCAGGGTGAGGATGCCCAACTCCCGTACGTACCGGCCGAGATACTGCGGGAACGTGCCGTAGGCGCGCGGGTGCGGCTTGTCGCCCTGGAGGATGCCGTCGCTGCCGCCGGTGTGCACCCGGTGGCGCATGATCCGCCGCACGTTCTCCTCGTGGCCCACGTGCTGGAGGATCGTGGAGCCGAGCCGGTCCTCGACGAGCAGCCTGCGGGCGGTCGCCCAGGGCGCCTCGCCGAGCAGCCGGGCGGACTCGGCGACCGTGCGCCCGACGTGGTCGGCGAGTGCGGGCGTGCCGACGCCCGAGATCTCGATGGTGTCCCACTCGATCGGCACCCCGTGGCAGCCGTCCGAGCCCAGTTCCTCCATGTGGTGCCGGATGCGCTCGGCCGTCGCGTCGTCCGCGAGGCGGGCGAGCACCGCGTCCGGTCCGCCCTCGCTCGCCCAGCTCGGCAGCATCGCGACGAGGGTCGTGCAGCCCGGGGTGTACGGATAGGTGTCGAGGGAGATGTCCGCGCCCGCGTCGAGCGCGTCGTCGAGCAGGGCGAGGAGCTCGGGCGCCCTGCCCTCGTTCACGCCGAAGTTCATGGTGGCGTGGGCGAGATGGAGGGCGCAGCCCGCGTTCCGGGTGAGCCGCACCATCTCCTCGTACGCGTCGAGCGCGCCCGCCCCGTACGAACGGTGGTGCGGGCAGTAGTAGCCGTCGTACTCGGCCACCACCCGGCACAGTTCGGTGAGTTCGGCGTCGTTCGCGTACATGCCGGGGGTGTACGTGAGCCCGGAGGACATGCCGACCGCGCCCTCCGCCATGCCCCGGGCGACGAGTTCCTTCATCCGGTCCAGTTCGGCGCCGGTGGCGGGGCGGTCCTCCCAGCCCATCGCGTACATCCGGACCGTGCCCTGCGGGATCAGGTAGGCGGCGTTGACCGCGATGCCCCGGCCGTCGAAGCCGCGGTCCAGCCGGTCGAGGTACTCGCCGACCGTGCGCCAGTCGAAGTCGATGTCGTCACCGTTGCCGTTCCAGCCGGCGATGGAGCGCCGGACCTCGGCGAGCGTCCGGTCGTCGACCGGTGCGTACGACAGCCCGTCCTGGCCGAGGACTTCGAGGGTGACGCCCTGCGCGGCCTTCGCGCCGTGGTCCGGGTCGCGGAGCAGCGCGAGGTCGCTGTGCGCGTGCATGTCGACGAAGCCGGGGGAGAGGGCGAGCCCGTCGGCTTCGAGGGTGCGACGGGCGGTGGGGCGCGGGCCGGGTGCGCCCTCGGGGTGGATCTCGGCGATCCGGCCGCCGGCGATGGCCACGTCGGCCCGGCGCGCGGGGCCGGCGGTGCCGTCGACGACGTGGGCGTTGCGGATGACCAGGTCCATGGATGGCTCCTGACGACTGGCGGAATCGAGCCCCTCCGGTGGTCGAGGAGCTGTTCAAGCCCCTCCGGCGATTGAGGAGCGGAGGTCCGGGGGCGGAGCCCCCGGTTACGGGAAGGGGCGGGGAAGGGAGAGCCCCCCGCAGGGGACGCCCCCCAGGAACGCCCCCGGAGGGGCCCCGGACCCCGCCGGGGATCACGGGGTCAGAAGAACGTGCGGACGAAGTCGACGACCGCCCCGTCCTCCGCGACCAGCGGAATCAGCTGCCACTTGTCGAAGCTCGTGCACGGGTGCGACAACCCCATCCCCACCCAGTCGCCGACCTCCAGCTCCGCCCCCGGCTCCGTGCGCACCCACGTGTGCTGGTCCGACAGGCCGCTGACCGAGATGCCCGTCGCGGGCCGGACCGTGCCGTCGCGGCCGGAGCGCACGACCTGCGCCTCGGGGAGGTCGAGGTCGTGCGCCGCGTCCCGCTTGCCCGCGTTCAGGAACGCCTGCTCGGCAGTGGGACGGGAGACCACCTGCGCCCACAGCCGGAAGGCAGGCCGCAGGCCCCCCTCCTCGGGGACGCGGTTGAACGGGGTGAGGTGGCGGTAGTGGCCGTCGTCGTGCGAGACGTACGCCCCCGAGCGCAGCAACTTCAGTACCGGCGCGGAGAGTTCCGGGATCTGCGCGAACACGTCCGCCACCGCGTCGAACCACGCGCTGCCGCCCGCGCTGATCACGACCTCCTCGCCGGACGCCGCCACGGCCGCGAACCGGCCCGCCCGGTCGAAGTCGACGGCCAGCGCGACGAGCCGGCGCAGCCACTGCCGTACCCGCTCGCCGGACGCGTCCGGCACCTCGCCCTCGTAACCGGCCACGCCCACCAGCCGCAGGGTCCCGGTCGCGGCCACCGCGTCGGCGACCGCCGCGCAGTCGGCCTCGGTGCGGGCGCCGGTGCGCGCGCCCTCGCCCGCGCCCAGCTCCACGACGACGTCGACGGGGCGGGAGGCGCCCGCCGCCCGCAGCGCCTCGTCCATCAGCTCGACGCCGCGCACGGAGTCGACGTAACAGACGAAGCGGAAGTCCGGGTCGGAGTCCAGCTCGCCGCCCAGCCAGCGCAGGGCCGCCGCGTCGACCAGTTCGTTGGCGAGGAAGATCCGCCGGATTCCGTACGCCCGGTAGACCCGGGCCTGGTGCGGCACCGCCGCGGTGATGCCCCAGGCGCCGTGCTCCAGCTGGCGCTCGAAGAGCTGCGGGGACATGGAGGTCTTGCCGTGCGGGGCGAAGGCGAGCCCGTGGCGCTCCGCGTACGTCTCCAGGAGGGCGAGGTTGTGCTCGACCGACTCGGCGGACAGGGCGAGCACCGGGGTGGTGAACCCGCCCGTGAAGAGGTCGCGCCGCTCGGCGGCGAGAGCGCCCACGGTCAGGCCCTCCGCGTCGGGGGGAAGTGCCTTGAAGCGGTGGTCGACCGGCTCGTCGGCGAGTCCGGCCACGGAACGGTCGGCGGCCAAGGGGGCCTCCTCGATCGAAGTAGTCGTTGCATCATGTGCAACACCCATTGCGTATATCGCTTGACGCTGTCTAACATCCGAGCCAACGCCGGGTCAATGGCGCGTGTCCGTGCCGCACCCCGGACCACACCGCCCGTCGTGCCCCGAACCGCGCCACCGAACCGCGCCCCAGAACCCGAACCGCGCCCCAGAACTCGCGAGGAGCCCCGAGTGCCCGGAACCCCGGCCAGGACCGCCGACGCCGACATGGCCACCGAAGTCGTGTGCCTCGGCGAGTCCATGGTGACGTTCCTGCCGTCGCAGCCCGGACGCCTCGCCGACGTGCCCTCCTTCGGCCGCGGCATCGGGGGCGCCGAGTCCAACGTCGCCTGCGCGCTGGCCGCCGCCGGCCACCGGACGGCCTGGGTGAGCCGGGTCGGCGCGGACGGCTTCGGGGACCACCTCGTCGAGGCGATCGCCGGATACGGGGTGGACACCTCCGCCGTGCGACGCGACCCGGCGCGGCCCACCGGGATCTACTTCCGCACGGCGACCGACCGGGCCGCCGACGTGCACGAGGTCGCCTACTACCGGGCCGGGTCCGCCGCCTCCGCGATGTCCCCGGACAACGCCCCGTACGAGGCGCTGTTCGCCGGCCGGGTCCTGCACCTGTCCGGCATCACGGCCGCGCTCTCCGCCGACTGCCTGGCCCTGCTGCGCGAGCTGACCGCCCCCCGGCCCGGCCGCCCCCTCGTCTCCTTCGACGTCAACCACCGGCCGGGCCTGTGGCGGGACGGGGCGGAGCCGTCCGTCCTGCTCGACCTGGCCCGCGGCGCGGACCTCGTCTTCGTCGGCGAGGACGAGGCGGAGGAGGCGTGGGGCGTGCGGGGGACCGAGGCGATCCGCGCGGCCCTGCCGGAACCGGAGGTGCTGGTCGTGAAGCGGGGGCCGGAGGGCGCCACGGTCTTCTCGGGGGCCGACGGCACCACCACCGTCCCCGCGCTCCAGGTCGACGTCGTCGCTCCCGTCGGCGCCGGTGACGCCTTCGCCGCCGGGTTCCTCTCCGCCACCCTCCGCGGCCTGCCCGTGCGCGACCGGGTCCGGCACGGCCACCTCATGGCCGCCGCCGTCCTCACCGTCCCCGGCGACCTCACCGCTCCGCCGGCCCGCGCGTACGCCGACGCCCTTGCCGCCCTGGACGACGGGACCTGGGGGAGACTTCGTCTCGGCCCCGGCTGGACGGGGGAGGACCAGGAGGTACGTACGACATGAGTCAGACCGTAGACCGGGCGCTGAGCATCCTGCCGCTGCTCGCCCAGGGACCCGCCGACCTCGGGCAGGTCGCCGAGCGGCTCGACGTCCACAAGTCCACGGCGCTGCGCCTGCTCCGTACGCTCCACGAGCACGGACTCGTCTACCGCCAGCAGGACCAGCGCTACCGCCTCGGCGCCCGGCTCTTCGCCCTCGCGCAGGAGGCCGTCGAGAACCTCGACGTACGGGAGATCGCCCACCCCCACCTCGTCGAACTCAACGAGAACTGCGGCCACACCGTCCATCTCGCGGTGTACGAGGAGCAGGAGGTCCTCTACATCGACAAGGTCGAGAGCCGCTACCCGGTCCGGATGTACTCGCGGATCGGCAAGCCCGTCGCGATCACCGTCGCCGCCGTGGCGAAACTGCTGCTCGCCGACCTCACCGAGCCCGAGCGGCGCGCCGTCGCCGAGAAGCTCGACTACCCCATGTACACGTCCCGTTCGACCCCGAACGCCGGTGCCTTCCTCAAGGAGCTCACCGTCGTCCGCGAACAGGGCTGGGCCACCGACCTCGGCGGCCACGAGGAGTCCATCAACTGCATCGGCGCCCCCATCAGGGGAGCGGACGGGCGGGTCGTCGCAGCGATGTCGGTCTCCGCGCCCAATGTCGTCGTCACGGCCGAGGAACTCCTCACCCTGCTCCCCCTGGTGCGGCGCACCGCCGAAACCGTCAGCCGGGAGTACTCCGGTACCGACACCCGACCCAAGAAAGCCTGAACAGCCATGACCGAGAAGATCGCCCTCACCCCGAGCACCCACACCACGCCCCCCGCGAAGTTCTCGCACGGGGTGAAGAAGGGGAACATCCTCCAGGTCGCAGGCCAGGTCGGCTTCCTGCCCGCCGTCGAGGGCCAGGCCCCGACCCCCGCCGGCCCGACCCTGCGCGAGCAGACCCTCCAGACCTTCGCCAACGTCAAGGCCATCCTGGAGGAGGGCGGCGCGAGCTGGGACGACGTGATGATGATGCGCGTCTACCTCACGGACGTGGACCACTTCGCCGAGATGAACGAGATCTACAACTCCTACTTCGCCGAGCAGAACCTCACGGCGCCCCCCGCCGCCCGTACGACGGTCTACGTCGGCCTCCCCAAGGGCCTGCTCATCGAGATCGACGCCCTCGCGGTCCTCGGCTGAACCGGCCGATCCGACCGATCCGACCGATCAGGCCGAGTCGGCTGATCCAACTGATCCAACTGATCTGACCAGGCCGACCGGGCCACTTCAACCAGTCCGGCCGAGCAGGTCACTTCGGCCGACCGGGCCACTTTGGCCGACCAGGCCGATCCGTTTGCCGTACCTCCCCCACCACCTCATCGCGCACGGCACGGCGCTTCGCCCCACGGAAGCGCCGTGCCGCGCTCCACCGCACCCAAAAACCCTCTCCGACCACGGAGTTTGCCCATGTTGCTCGCCGCTTCCCCACAACCGGTCGAGACGCCACCCCACACCGGCGGCCTCCTCTTGCTCATCGACGGCACCGCCGGCCTGCTGACCGTCGCCGCCCTCGGTATCGCGCTCCTCCTCTTCCTGATCATCAAGGTCAGGCTGCAGCCGTTCGTCGCGCTGCTCGCCGTCTCCATAGCCGTCGGCCTCGGCGCCGGTCTCTCCGTCACGGAACTCTTCGGCACGGTCCAGAAGTCCGCCGCCGTCTCCGTCGTCGAATCCGGCATGGGCGGCATCCTCGGCCACGTGGCCATCATCATCGGCCTCGGCACGATGCTCGGCGCGATCCTCGAAGTCTCCGGCGGGGCCGAGGTGTTGAGCGCCCGCCTGCTGAACCTCTTCGGTGAGAAGCGGGCCCCGCTCGCCATGGGAATGACCGGCCTCCTCTTCGGCATCCCGGTCTTCTTCGACGTCGGCATCTTCGTCCTCGCACCGATCGTGTACGCCGCCGCCAAACGCCCCCAAGCTCTCGACCCCGCTCGAGCAGGGGGGACCCCCCGCGGCAAGTCGATCCTGCTCTACGCGATGCCGCTGCTGGCGGGCCTCTCCATGACCCACGCGTTCCTGCCGCCGCACCCCGGCCCGGTCGCCGCCGCCGGACTCTTCCAGGTCTCCCTCGGCTGGGTCATCCTGATGGGCGCCCTCGTCGGCATCCCGTCCGTCCTCGCCGCCTGGGGCTACGCCGCCTGGATCGGGAAGCGGATCTTCGTCGCGGTCCCGCAGGACATGGTCGAGGCCGCCGAGGAGGCGAAGGCCGCGGTCGCCGCCGAACAGCGGGCCGCCGGGGTCACCCCGCGCGAGGAGCCGGTCGCGCTCGCCACCGTGCTCACGATCATCGGCACCCCGCTGGTGCTGATCCTCGCCGCGACGTTCTCCTCCATCGCCCTGGACCCCTCCACCCCGCGCTCGGTCATCGAGTTCTTCGGCAACCCCTTCGTGGCCCTGACGATCGCGCTGCTGCTCGCGTACTACCTGCTCGGCATCCGGCGCGGCTGGTCCCGCAAGTCCCTGGAGTCGGTGTCCACCTCCTCCCTCAAGCCGGTCGGCAACATCCTGCTGGTCGTCGGCGCGGGCGGTGTCTTCGGCGCCGTCCTCAAGGGCAGCGGCATCGCGGACGCGCTCGCGGACACCTTCAACGACGTCGGCCTGCCCGTCATCCTGCTCGCCTGGCTGATCTCCGTGGTGCTGCGTGTCGCCCAGGGATCGGCGACGGTCGCCATCGTCACCACCGCCGGCATCGTCGTCCCCCTGGTCGAGGGACAGGGCCTGTCGCAGGCCCATCTGGCACTGATCATCATGGCGATCTCGGCCGGCTCGATCTTCGCCTCGCACGTCAACGACGGCGGCTTCTGGATGGTGTCGAAGTACTTCGGCATCTCCGAACGCGACACCCTGAAGTCCTGGACGGTCCTGGAGACGGTCCTGTCGGTCGCGGGATTCGCGGTGGCGGCACTGCTGAGTCTGGTGATCTAAGGGCTGTGGCCCTGTCTCTCCTGCCCTGATCCCCGACCTCCGATCCGTGTCCCTTGCCCACTGCCCGGCCGCCTGCTCCCCTGGCCTCCGAACCCCGGTGGCTCAGGCCTGGCTGACGCAGACGATGTTCTTGTTGTCGTCCACCTTCCAGTACCAGTAGCGCTGCCCGCCGTTCGCCGGGCAGATCTGGCCCCGGTACGACTTGGGCGCCCGGTAGTAGCCGGTGATCTGTGCGATCGACTGGCCCGCGACGGGCACCTTGTCGGCGTTGCAGCTCCAGACCACCAGCAGATCGGCGTTGCCGTTGCCGTCGAGGTCGGCGGGGAAGCACTGGCCCTTGCGGAACTGACGGGTCACGCACAGCGTCGTGTTCATGCCGTCGTTCGCCCGGTGGTACCACCTGCCACGGCCGTTCCCGGAAGGGCAGGGGTCGGGGGTGCCGCCGGTCGAGTAGGCGCGGGTGACGTGGACGTACGCGTTGGCGGAGTCGCAGTCGACCAGGAGGGGCACCGTGGAGTTCCACTTGCCGTACCCGTCGGCGTAGGCGTTGAGGCATTGGCCGCTGCGCACGGATCGGAACGCCCGGTCCATGGCGTTGGCGGTCGGGGTGGGTGTCGGCGTCCAGCTCCGGTTCGCCGTGGAGCCGTAGGTGCTGCCGGTGGCCGAGGTGCCGGTGTCGTCCGTTTTCCAGGGCTGCCAGAAGAAAAGGACGAGGATGGCGAGCGGGATGAGCATCCAGGCATCGCTGGAGGACTTCTTCGCCGTCGACTCGGGGGCCGGTGCGGATGAGGGCTCGGGCTTGGGGCGGGCCGAGGACGACATGGCGCGGGCACGCCGTGCGTTCCGTTCCTTCGCAGCCCGCTCCCGCTCGGCCCGTTCCTTCTCCGTGCGTTCTTTCTCCGCTCGTTCCTTTTGTTCCTTTCGTGCGCGTTCGCGTTCCGCCCGTTTCTCGGCGCGTTCCCGCTCGGCGCGCTCGTGCTCCTTCGCGGCGCGTTCCCGCTCCCGCGCGGCCCGCTTGCGCTCCCGCAGCTGCGCCTCGCGCTCCGCCGTGTACATCCGGGTGGGGTTCGGCGGCGGTACCACGCTCGTGCGCTGATCCACGGTCGGGGCGTCCGGGGCGATCCGGTTCGCGCGGGCCAGCTCCCGGCCCTGGGCCGCGTACTCCCCGATCAGTGCCGTCCAGCGCGGCGGCAGCCAGCGGTTCCCGCTGCGCGTGGTGGGCAGCCCGGCCTGGTCCTCGCGGAACCGGGCGAGCAGTTCGGCCGGTGCGGGCCGTTCGGCGGGGTCGGCGGCCAGGCAGGGGCGGATCGTCGCTACGAGTTCCTTCGGCAGTCCGTCGAGGTCGAGTTCGCCGCGCTGGACGCGGGCCAGCAGCCGCAGGGTGTCGCCGTCCGCGGCGTAGGGCGGACGCCCGGTCGCCAGCAGGAACAGCGTCGCGCCCAGCGAGTACACGTCGGACGCGGTCGTCGATGCCTCGCCGCGCGCCTGCTCGGGCGAGGTGAAGGCGATCGTGCCCAGCGTCAGGCTGGTACGGGTGAGGTCGTCGGCGTGCGAGATGCCGAAGTCGATGACCCGGGGGCCGTCCAGGGGCAGCAGTACGTTCTGTGGTTTCACGTCGCGGTGGACGATGCCCTCGCGGTGGAGGGTGACCAGGGCCTCCGCCGTACCGGCCGCCGCCCACCGCACGGCCGACGCGGGCAACACCCCGCAGGTGCGGACGAGTTCGGAGAGCGGGGGCGCGGCGATGTAGTCGATGGCCATCCAGGGCCGCTCGGCGTCCGGGTCGGCCTCCCGCACCCGCGCCGTGTACGCGCTGTCGATCCGCTGGGCGAGCTTCACCTCGCGGGCGAAACGCCGCCGGTCGACGTCGCCGACCCGTCCCTCGGCCAACAGCGTCTTCACCGCGACGAGTTCCCCGGCATCCCGCCCGCCGCCCCGTGCGGGGCCCAGGGCCAGATAGATCCGCCCCATGCCGCCGGACGCCAGCCGTCCGATCAGCCGGTACGGCCCGAGAACCGCCGGATCGTCCCCGCTCAGCGCCTGAACCCGCGCCCCAGCCATTGCCATTCCCCCTGTCGCACCACCGCGCTCCCACCACGGTGGCACGCGGCCCCCCGCGGGACCACGGTTCCGGCTGTCCCGGACAGCGTGCGGACGGTCCGGGACAGGCCGGACCCGTACCGTCCGGGGCCCGAGGCCCGTGCGAGCAGTCGTGTCCGTCCCGCTGCCCGTTGCATCAACTCCCGTGCAGGGGTGCTGTGTTGCATTTGACGGTGCAGGACCCGGTGGTACAGTCGAAACCGAGTGAGATTAGTGAGATCGCTGAACTCATGCATATTTGCTTGAACTTGTACTTATTTACTTGTGTTTTTTCTAATGAAACGCGAACCCGATCACCCCATCGAGGAGATCGGGACCGTCCAGACCTGATGGGCCCGGGGTGCGAGGCACCCGAGACGCGCAGGCGGATCGGCTTGGACGGCGCGACTTGTATACATACTTTTACTTGTAGATCTTGAATCTCACTGCACGGCGCCCCCGAGAGGGACGCACCTCCGAGAACATCCGCGTATCGCGTCGGCGCAGGTGTCTCGACCCGAACCCGTCTGGTTTGGATCGAGCCCCCTGCGTGCCCGGTTCAAACCCGTTTCCGAAAGGTTTGAACCGTGGACGACGCCACCATCATCACCATTCTCGCCGTGGCCGGGGTGTTCTCGATCGTCTTGTTCAGCCTGAAAGGGCTGCTCGACCAGATTCCGGACGTCCTCGACTCGGCAGGACGAACGCGCGAGGCGTGGCTGCGCCTGAGGGGGACCGAGCCGTCGCCCCGGGCGAGGGACGAAGATCCGGCCCCGGTACGGCAGGCGCAACAGGTACAGCAGGCACAACAGGACCCGGAGCCGCCCGTCGCCGCCTGATCCGACCGGGCCCGACCTGCCCCGGGCCGGGCCGGGGCGGGGCAGGGCAGGGTGGGGCGGATCAGGCCGCCGAGGCGCAGATGATGCTCTTGCCCTTGTTCACCTGCCAGTACCAGAACCGCTCCCCGCTCCCCGCCGGGCACGTCCACTTGGTGCCCGGCGCGGGGGCCCGGTAATACCCGGTGATCCGGAGGATCGACTGGCCGGCCCGGGGGACGGTCGACGAGTTGCAGGCCAGTACCACCGTCAGGTCGGCGTTGACGGCTCCCTGGACCTGGGCGGGGAAGCACTGACCCACCTGGAACACCCGGTCCAGGCAGAGCGTTCTCTCGATCCCGTCCACACCCGACTTGTGCCACCAGGTGAAGCCCTGTCCCTGGTCGCAGCCGCTGGTCTCCCCGGAACTGGAGGTGACCCGGTTGACGTGCATGTAGGCGTTCCAGGCCCTGCAGTTCACCCGGACCGGGCGCTTGGCGCTCATGTTGCCGTGCCCGTCGTTGTACACGTTGAGGCAGTCACCGGCGCTGACCGCGCGGAACGCCCGGTCGATGGCGTCCGGGGTGGGGGTCGGCGTGGGTGTCGGCGTCGGGGTGGGTGTCTCCGAGGGTTCGTCGCTGTCGTCGCTGTCCGAGTCGTCCGTGGAACTCGTGGAGTCGTCGGCGTTCTCGTTGTCGTCCGTGCCGGTGGTCTCGTCGGAATGGGTGTCGAGGCCGCTGCCGGAGGTGACCGTGCCGGACGTGGTGGTGTCGGACGCGGACCCGCCGTTGCCCTTCCCCGTCGAGTTCCAGGGCTGCCAGAACAGGAGCGCGACGAGGACGACCGGAATGATCAGCCACTTCCAGCCCCCGGAACCGCTCGTGGACCCGGCCGGCCGGGGAGGCGACGGCGAACGGTTGGCCGAGGCCGAGGCCGAGGCGGATGCGGGTGCCGATGCCGATGCGGCGGCCCGGCGTGCTCGGGCCGCCGCGGCGCGTTCCCGTTCGGCCCGCGCTTCCCGTTCGGCCCGTGCTTCCTGCTCGGCGCGCGCCGCCCGTGCGGCCCGCGCTTCTCGTGCGGCCCGCGCCGCCCGTGCGGCTTCCTGGCGTGCGGCTTCGGCCCGTTCCCGTTCGGCGCGTGCCGCGCGTTCGGCCCGTTGGGCCTCCTGGCGTGCGGCTTCGGCCCGTTCGCGCTCGGCACGGGCTGCGCGTTCGGCGCGCGCCTCCCGTTCGGCCCGCTGTTCCTCCCGCTGCAGGGCCTCCCGGCGTGCGGCCTCGGCGCGTTCGCGTTCCGCCCGCTCCTGTTCGGCCTGTTCCGCCCGCTGCCGCTCCGCCAGCTCCGAGAGCGCCGCGAGCTCCTGACGGGTGCGGGCGCTTTCGCGGCGGGCGCGGGCGCGGGCGGCGCGGGCCCTGCGCTCCTCCGTGTAGACCATCGTCGGACGGGGCGGCGGCACCACGGCCGTGCGGTCGTCGGCCGGAGCCGTCGGGCCTGCGGGGCGGTCGTTCGCGAGTTCCTCGCCCTGGGCCGCGTACTCCCCGATCAGTCCCGTCCAGCGCGGCGGCAGCCAACGGGCGCCGCCGCGGGCCGTGGGCAACCCGGCCTGGTCCTTGCGGAACCGGGCGAGCAACTGGGCGGGCGCGGGGCGTTCGGCGGGGTCGGCGGCCAGGCAGGGGCGGATCGTCGCTACGAGTTCCTTTGGCAGTCCGTCGAGGTCGAGTTCGCCGCGCTGGACGCGGGCCAGCAGCCGCAGGGTGTCGCCGTCCGTGCTGTAGGGCGGGCGCCCGGTGGCGAGCAGGAACAGCGTCGCGCCCAGCGAGTACACGTCGGACGCGGTCGTCGACGCCTCGCCGCGTGCCTGCTCGGGCGAGGTGAAGGCGATCGTGCCGAGGGTGAGGCCGGTGAGCGTGAGGTCACTGGCGTGCGAGATGCCGAAGTCGATGACCCGGGGGCCGTCCAGGGGCAGCAGTACGTTCTGTGGTTTCACGTCGCGGTGGACGATGCCCTCGCGGTGGAGGGTGACCAGGGCCTCGGCCGTGCCGGCGGCGATCCACCGTACCGCCGACGCGGGTAACACCCCGCAGGTGCGGACGAGTTCGGAGAGCGAGGGGGCGGCGATGTAGTCGATGGCCATCCAGGGCCGCTCGGCGTCCGGGTCGGCCTTTCGCACCCGCGCCGTGTACGCGCTGTCGATACGCTGGGCGAGCTTCACCTCGCGGGCGAAGCGTCGCCGGTCGATGTCGCTGACGTGCCCCTCGGCCAGCAGTGTCTTCACCGCGACGAGACCCCGGCCGCCGCGCTCGCCGTCGTGGGCCAGATAGATCCGTCCCATGCCGCCGGACGCCAGCCGTCCGATCAGCCGGTACGGCCCGAGAACCGTCGGATCGTCCGTGTCCAGTGCCCGCACCCGAGCCGCGGCCATGTCATTCCCCCTGTCGCACCACTTTCGCGCCCCACAACGGTGCCACGCGCGCGCCCGAACAGCCATGGAACGGGGGAAGTCCCGGCACTCTGTTGCCGGTCCGCGACATGCCCGGCCCGGCTGCCGGCCCGGTCCCCGGAACCGGAGCGTGGCCCCCGCGACATGCAGCAGCGCCGCCGGGGGAGCGGCGGCGCTACTGGTCATGGAGTGCCGGGCCGCGGTCACCGCTGCTGCCGGGCGGCGGCGGCAGCGGTGACGGGTGCGGGCCGTCGGTTACGGCAGGCCGTGCACGTGCGGGCCCACCGCGTTCGACCAGGCGTTGCCCGACTTGGCGTCCCAGTTGGTCGACCAGGCCATCGCCCCGCGCAGCCCCGGGTAGGTCTTGGCGGGCTTGAAGGAGCCGCAGTTGGTGCCGGCGGTCAGGCAGTCCAGGGCCGCGTTGACGACCGACGGCGGGACGTAGCCGCTGCCCGCGCCGCTGGTGGAGGCGGGCACGCCCAGGCCGACCTGCGACGGGTCGAGGCCGCCCTCCAACTGGATGCAGGCGAGCGCGGTGAGGAAGTCCACCGAGCCCTGCGAGTAGACCTTGCCGTCGCAGCCCAGCATCGAACCGCTGTTGTAGTACTGCGTGTTGACGACGGTCAGGATGTCCTTGACGTTGAGCGCCGTCTTGAAGTACTCGCCCGAGGTGGACTGCATGTCGATGGTCTGCGGGGCCATCGTGATGACGAGGCCGGGGCCGACCTTCTGCGACAGCGAGCGCAGCGCCTTCGACATGTACGTGGAGTTGAGGCCGTTCTCCAGGTCGATGTCGACGCCGTTGAAGCCGTACTCCTGGATGAGCGAGTGGACCGAGTCGGCGAAGTTGGCCGCGGAGGCGTCGCTGTTGACCGAGATGGTCCCCTTCTCGCCGCCGACCGAGATGATGACGTTCTTCCCGGCCGCCTGCTTCGCCTTGATGTCGGCCTTGAACTGGTCGACGGTGTAGCCGTTCAGCCCGGCGGTGTCCAGGTTGAAGGTGACGGCGCCCGGCGTGCTGGTGGCGTCGGCGAAGGAGACCGCGATGATGTCGTAGTTCGCGGGCACGTCGCTGAGCTTCTGCACCGTCGCGCCGTTGTTGAAGTTCTGCCAGTAACCGGTCACCGCGTGCTTGGGCACCGAGGTGCCGGGGCCGGGCTCGCCGCCGCCCTCCTTGGCGGTGCGGGCGCCGACCGCGGCGGACTTGGCGGACTCGCCGGCCGCGTTGGTGGCGGTCACCGTGAACTGGTACGCGGTGTCGGCGGCCAGTCCCGTGACCGTCGCCGAGGTCCCGGTGGTCGTGGTCGCCTTCGCGCCGTCCCGGTAGACGGTGTAGCCGGTCGCACCGGGCACCGCGTTCCAGGACAGGGACACGGAGGAGGACGTGGTCGTGCCGGCGGCGAGACCGGCGGGCGCGGCGGGGATCCCGGGCTCGGGGTCGGTGCCGCCACCGCCGTCGGGGCCGCTGACGGACACGTCGTCCACCAGATAGGCGGCCTGGCCGTACCAGCCGTGCGTGTAGACGTTGACCGAGGTGGTGTTCGGGCCGGTCCGGAAGCTGGTGGTCAGTTGGGTCCAGTTGCCGGAGCCGGGGGACCAGGTGGACACGTCGGTGGTTCCGGTGCCGCTCGCGCCGAGGTACGCGTAACCGCCCTGCACCCAGGAGCTGAGCGTGTACGTCGAGTCGGGCTTCACGGCCACGGCCTGGGTGCACTGGGCGGTGCCCTGGCCGGACGGGGTGGCCTTGAGCGCGGCGGTGCCGCCGTGCACCGGGGAGGAGACGGTGGTGGCGGTGCCGCCGGTGCAGGACCAGTTGGCGAGGCCGGACTCGAAGCCCGCGTTCTTGGCGACGTTGATGTCGGCGGCCTCGGCACTGCCCACCAGACCCGTGGCGGTCAGCGCACCGGCCGCGAGGACGGCCGCGGCGGCGCCGACGAGCGGGCGGTTGTAACGCCTGCGGATTCTGCGGCCGTTGACGGGGGAAGGTTCCACTTGCTGCCTCCGTGGGGAGTCGGGGATGCCTGCCGGGGTACCTGGGGGCGAGCCGGCGGGGGACCGGCGGTACTTCGGGACGTCCGGGGGGCGACGGGCAGATGAAGGGGATACGGAGTCGATGAACGGTGGCCACCGCTGGCCGACAAAACTGGTCCAGACCAATCGAGTTGTCAAGACCTCTGGCAATGGGAGGTGCGGTGAGCGTGCTCGTCCGGTCGTTCGCCCGGCTGTTCCGGAAGGGGTCCACCGGGTGCTCGCGAATACCCCCGCAGGTGTCTTGCGGCGGTCCGCGAATACCCCCGGAGGTGTCCCGCAGGGGCCCGCTCCAGCCTGTGGATTGACGTTTTGTTGCACCCCCGTAACCTCGTGCGGGTGAAGCGCCGGGAGAGTCCGGACAGTGACGAACCACCCCTCGGCGGAGGGGGCGCGAAAGCTTCCGCGACCGCCTTGACCTGCGGCGATGAATTCCTGAGCCGGGTAACCGGAAGGTGTACCGGTAACCCTCCGCAGTTGTACAGAAGTTGACGGTTTTCGATTTGATCCGATTTAGCACCGCGGCGTTACAGGGGCGTCTCGCACACGTTGTCGGACTGGGCTCCGAAAAGTGTTCTCTGCCAGGTAGGACGTGGATAAAGTGCTGAGGCAGAACCGCGGAGCAGGAGCGATTGCGACCGACGTCATGACCGGCGTCGGTCGGAGCCGAAACGGGGAACAGCGTGCCGACCGCAATAGCAGTGACCAGTGCTGACCTGGTACTACCTCCGACCGATCAGCAGACGCCGACAGCCGCCCTGCTGCAGGCTCCGGACGCCCAGGCCCTGGAGATGGCCATCGGTGACATGCACGTGCTGCTCGAACAGCACGGCTATGTCGTCGCCGTCTATCCGACCGGCATCTCGGCCGCCCACGAGCGTCGGCTCTACTCCGTCCGCGCGGTTCTGGAGAGCGACCGCATCGCCCTGGTGAAGGTGGACCTGCCGCCGCTGGGCGTGGCCGTGCTCGTACGGCAGTTGCGCCAGTTGTCCATCTGCGACTTCAGCCCGGGAGTGGTCGCCTCCGCCGCCCGGCTGCTGGCGCACTACATCCACGCGGGCGCCCTGCTGCACTCGGTCGCCAAGTTCGACCGGGTCCCGGTCGACCTCAGGACGCACGCCAAGTCCTGGGTGCCCGGCTCCCAGTTCGCCGTGGTCGCGGCGCCCGAGCCGCAGCTCGTCAAGGTCGGTCCCAAGACGGATCCTCCGACCGGACCCGAATTCGCCACTCATCTGATGACCGCCAAGGGGCAGTCGCAGTCCGAGTGGGTGAAGGAGACTCTCGCGCCCGCGTGGAAGGTCCAGTCCGTCCACGAGGCCGCACTCCCGTCCGCTTCCCCGGCCTGGTGGGGAACCGGAAAACTGGTGGAATTCGCCGCTTATCTGCCAGACCTCTCCGTCCTGTACCAGCTGGTGGCCTCCGTACGCCGAGAGAACTGCCACTGGTGCGGAATGGAACTCATCGGTGATCGCTGCGGGTTCTGCTCCTCCCCGCTGTCCGCGGCCGAGAACCGAATGCACCCAGCCGGTGTCCTCAGCCATGAAGCGCTCGCACCACCGCAGTCCTAGCGCTTCCGCTTTCCTCCGTAGACGCCCTTCCGTCCGCTGCCCCAAGCATCCGAATCGAACGAGGTTGTCCGGCCCATGAACTCCCGTCAGCGCCGCGGCGTGATACTCCTGCTTTTGTCGGTTCTGTGCGCCTTCGGCGCCTTCGCCGGCGTGCTCTCGGTCATCAGCGACGTCAACTCCAAGGTGGGGCCGGAGATCTCGGCCTACCAGCTGAAGTCCGACGTGGCCCCCTACACCGCCCTGTCCGCCGGACAGTTCGAGAAGATCTCGATGCCCAAGCGCTGGCTGTCCACCAACGCGGTGACGGACCTCTCCGAGGTCAACGGCAAGATCGCCGTCACCCAGCTGCGCAAGGGATCGCTGCTCCAGTCCGACATGATGCAGCGCCGCCCCGAGCTGCAGCCCGGTGAGCAGGAGATCGCCATCATGATCGACGCCGCGACCGGTGTCGCGGGCAAGATCACCCCCGGCGCCACCGTCAACATCTACGCCACCTTCGCCGGTGAGCGCGACGGCGACCCCTCCCAGTCGAAGGTCATCGTCTCCAACGCCAAGGTGCTGGACGTCGGCAAGCTGACCGCCCTGGAGCCCCGCACCGACGGCAAGTCCAACATGGGCACCGAGGCCGTCCCGATCACCTTCGCGCTCAACACGCTCGACACCCAGCGCATCGCCTACGCCGAGTCCTTCGCGGAGCACGTACGCCTCGCGCTCCTGGCCTCCGGCAGCGACAGCACCATCCGTCCGGGCGACCGCACCTACACGCTCGACAAGGACAAGTGAGGATCGAATGACCACGAGGATCCTCCCGGCCGTCGGTGACGTCGACGCGGCCAGATCCGTCACCACCCTGCTCAGCCAGCTCCCCGAAGCGGAGCCGGCCGCCCCGGTCAGTGATTCGACCCAGCTCATCGACACCCTCGCCCGGCTCGCCGGTGAATCGCTCGAAGATCTGCCCGAGGTCGTACTGGTCCATGAGCGCATCGGGCCGGTGCCGGCACTGGAACTGATCCGGGAGGTCTCCCTCCGCTTCCCCGCCATCGGGGTCGTGCTGATCACCGCCGATGTCACCCCCGGTCTGTTCTCGTCCGCGATGGAGTCGGGCGCACGAGGCATCGTCACCCTCCCTCTTAGCTACGAAGAACTGGCCAACAGGGTTCAATCCGCGGCCCAGTGGTCCGTCGGCGTCCGCCGCCACCTGTCCACCGGCAACGACGTCTTCACCGGACCCGGCGGTACGGTCGTCACCGTCAGCGGCGCCAAGGGCGGCGTGGGCGCCACCGTCACCGCCGTGCAGCTGGCCCTGGCGGCCCAGGCGTCCGGGCGCACCGTCGCCCTGGTCGACATGGACCTCCAGGCCGGTGACATCGGCTCGTACCTCGACGTGCAGTTCCGGCGCTCCATCGTCGACCTGTCGTCGATCACCGACATCTCGCCGCGCGTCCTGGCCGACGCCGTGTTCAGCCACGACACCGGCCTGTCGCTGCTGCTCGCCCCCAGCGAGGGTGAGAGCGCCGAGGAGGTCACCGACCGCTCGGCCCGGCAGATCGTCAGCGCCCTGCGCTCGCGCAACGAGGTCGTGGTGATCGACTGCGGCAGCCAGTTGAACGGCGCCAACGCGGCGGCCATCGAGATGGCGGACACCTCGCTGCTGGTCACCACGCCCGACGTGATCGCGGTGCGCGGCGCCAAGCGGGTCGTACGGATGTGGGACCGGCTCCAGATCCGCAAGGCGGAGGAGACGGTCACCCTCGTCAACCGCTTCATCCGCAACACCGAGATCCAGCCGCAGCTGATCGAGAAGATCACCGGAACCAGGACGGCCGACACGGCCGTTCCCGCGAACTTCAAGGAGCTCCAGAGCGTCGTCGACGCAGGCCGGCTGCACGAACTCGATTCCAAGAGCACGGTCAAACAGGCCCTCTGGGCCCTTGCGGGAGAGCTGGGCATCGTCAAGGTTCCTGAGAAGGCGGAAAAGAACGGCGCGAAGAACGGCGCGAAGTTCAAGAACGACCGGGGCTCGATCGGGCGCCGGCGTGACAGCGATTCCCGGAACCGGACGACGACCTAGGGGGCAAGTTGACCAATGGCAATCACCGAGACGAGAGACACGGAGACCCGGGGAAGGCACCACGGTGACCCTTCCCCGGCGCGGGGTCCGGAACGAAATACCGCGCGGGGCTTGATGCGGGGCCGCATGCATGGCGGCCTGTCCGGCCGCGGGCGCGACCGGGGGCAGACCGCGATCGAGTTCCTGGGCGTCACACCGCTGATCATCCTGCTGATGATCGCGCTCTGGCAGTGCGCGCTGATCGGCTACACGTTCTCCCTGGCGGGGAACTCCGCGGACCAGGCGGCACACGCGGGAGGCATCGCGCAGAGCATGCGCGGGCAGGCGTGCCGGGACGCGGCCGAGGAAGACCTGCCGAAGGTCTGGCGGGAGTCGATGAAGCGGACCAGGTGCAGTTCCTCGTCCGGGCTGTACAAGGCCACCGTGCAGCTGCGGGTGCCGGTCCTGGTGCCCGGCGTACTCAACTGGCCGATGACCGTCGAGGGCAACGCCGCGTCGCCGCTGGAGGCCAAGCGATGAGCATGCGCGCACGCACAACGGACCGGAAGGGCACAGTCTCCCGCAAGGAGCGTGGCCAGGTCGCCATCGAGTACATGGGCTTCATCCCGCTTCTGCTCCTGGTGGGGCTCTTCGCGATCCAGGTGGGAGTCGCCGCCTACGCCGCCAACCAGGCGGGTACCGGCGCCCGTGCGGCGGCGCGAACCGCCTCCCAGGACATGAGCTGGGGAGATGCCGAGGGGGCGGGCCGCGAGGCGATGAGCGACTGGCTCGGCAGCCACAAGAACGCGAAGTTCCGCCGCAACGGCGGATCCGACGAAGTGACGTACACCACCCGCGTGAGGATCCCCTCCGTCGTGCCCGGCATCGACGACTGGGGCTGGGCCGAGCGCAGTTCCACCATGCCGAAAGGCTGACCGGCGCCCGCACCGCACGGCCGGGGCACCGCAGTTTTTCTGAACGAGGAGTTATGCAATGAGTCTGCGGGCACGCATGACCGCCCCCGAGAAGAACGGCGGGGCGCGGGAGGACAGCCACATGGTGGCCACCTACCGCGCCAAGCTGCTCGAAGAGATCGACCTGGCCGAGATGTCCTCGCTCGCCGCCGCAGACCGGCGAGCGAGGCTGGAGCGCGTACTCAGCCACATCATCAGCCGCGAGGGACCGGTTCTCTCGACGGTCGAGCGCACTCAGCTGATCCGCCGGGTCGTCGACGAGGCGCTCGGTCTCGGCATCCTGGAACCGCTCCTCGAAGACGCGTCCATCACCGAAATCATGGTGAACGGGCCGGACCAGATCTTCGTGGAGCGCAGCGGCAAGGTCGAACAGCTGCCCATGCGCTTCAGCTCGCATGAGCAGCTGATGCAGACCATCGAGCGCATCGTGTCGACGGTCAACCGGCGTGTGGACGAGTCGAACCCCATGGTCGACGCGCGTCTACCCAGTGGTGAGCGTGTCAACGTGATCATCCCGCCGCTGTCGCTGACCGGCGCGACGCTCACCATCCGACGGTTCCCGAGGGCCTTCACGCTCCAGGAAATGATCAATGTCGGCTCGCTCGACGAGCAGATGCTGATCCTGCTGTCCGGACTCGTCCAGGCCAAGCTGAACGTCATCGTCTCCGGGGCCACCGGTACCGGGAAGACGACGCTCCTCAACGCGCTCTCCGGGCTCATCCCCAACAGCGAGCGCATCGTCACCATCGAGGACTCCGCCGAACTCCAGCTCCAGCAGAGCCACGTCATCCGGCTGGAGTCCCGGCCGGCGAACGTCGAGGGCAAGGGCCAGATCACCATCCGTGACCTGGTCCGCAACTCCCTGCGTATGCGTCCCGACCGCATCGTCGTCGGTGAGGTCCGTGGCGGCGAGTCGCTCGACATGCTCCAGGCGATGTCGACCGGTCACGACGGCTCGCTCGCCACGGTCCACGCCAACAACGCCGAGGACGCGCTGATGCGTCTGCAGACCCTGGCGTCGATGTCCGAGATCGAGATCCCCTTCGAGGCGCTGCACGACCAGATCAACAGCGCCGTCGACGTGATCGTCCAGCTCACCCGGCACGCCGACGGTTCCCGGAAGATCACCGAGATCGCCGTCCTCGACTCGCACGGGCGCGACCCCTACCGCATCGTGACCGTCGCGAAGTTCAATGCCCGGCCGATGGACGCCGAAGGACGCATCAACGGCGAGTTCTCGTACCTTCCGATTCCGCGCAAGATCGCCGAGCGTCTCTACATGGCCAGCCAGCCCATCCCGCAGGCCTTCGGGGTCGCCGAATCCGCCGAACAGCTCGCCACCCGAGAGGCCAACTAGGTAACGCGCCATGACGAATCTTCCCCTTCTCACCATCGGCGTGACGCTGCTCGCCGGCGTCACGGGCGTGATGGGCCTGCACGCCTACTCCGGTGGCAAGGCCGACCGGGACGCCCTGGTGGACCGGCTCTCGCACACCGGCCACATCCCGGAGACCGGCCGTCGCCGCCGGTTCCGGGCGCTGGACAGCCGGTTGCGGAAGACCGGCCTGGGCCGGAAGCTCGAACTGAAGCTGGCCGCCACCGGCCTCGACATCACGCCGGGCGAGTTCTTCGTCTACGCGACCGTCGCCCTGGCCGGACTCTGGATGATCGCCTCGTCCATGCTCGCCAGCTTCTTCGGCCCGGTCGCCGCCCTCATCGGCCTCTGGGGCACCAACGCCTTCCTGAACTGGCAGCGGACCAAGCGCACCGAGCACTTTATCAACCAGCTCCCCGAACTCGCCCGCATCCTCGCCAACGCCACCCAGGCCGGCCTGGCGCTGCGCACGTCGATCGGCATGGCGGCGGACGAGATGGAGGACCCGGCGGGCGAGGAACTGGCACGGGTTTCCCGCCGTCTCGCCGTCGGTGAATCCCTCGAGGACGCGATGAGCGAGCTGACCGACCGGCTGCCCTCCCGCGAACTCGTCGTCCTCGTCACCACCCTCGTCCTGTCCAACCGGGCCGGCGGTACGGTCGTCAGCTCGCTGCGCAACCTCACCGAGACCCTGGAGGAGCGCAAGGAGACCCGCCGAGAGGTCAAGACGCAGCTCTCCCAGGTGACGGTCACGGCCTATGCCGTTCCCGCTTTCGGCCTGGGCGCCATGCTCCTGATGAACGCGGTCATGCCCGGCGCCCTCGACCGCATGACCGGGGCGTTCTTCGGTCAGGTCGCGGTGATCGTCTCCCTTGCCCTGTACGCGATCGGATTCATCGTGATCCGCCGCCTCTCCAAGATCGACGTCTGAAGGGCGGCGCGCACATGGATCTGTTGTTGGCAGGTGTCGTAGGTCTCGCGGTCTTCGGCGCCATCGCGGGCATACGCATGTACCGCCGTGACGCGAAACTTCCCGGCGACCTCGCGATCGCGCTGGAGGTCGGCTCCACCCGCACCAGCGCGGTGGGCTCCGGCATCGACCGCCTCGGCATGCGCTGGGCCCCCGCGGTCCTGCGGATGATGGGCCCCAAGGCCGTGAACAAGAAGCGCCGTCAGATCGACATGGCGGGCAACCCGGGCGGTCTGACCATCGACCGCTACGCCGCCCGCCGCGCCGTCTACGGCGCGCTCGGCGCGCTCGGCGCCTTCAGCATGATCATCCGTGGGCAGATCTTCCTCTCGCTGGTACTGATCGCCTTCGGACTGTTCTGGGTCGAGGTCGGCATCTGGTCCGCGGTCCGCATCCGGCGTGACCACATCGACCGGACCCTCCCCGACTTCCTCGACGTCCTCGCCGTCGTCGTGTCGGCCGGCCTCGGTTTCCGGCAGGCGCTGGCCCGGGTCGCCGACAAGTACGAGGGCCCCTGGGCCGACGAACTGCGCATCACCCTGCGCCAGATGGACATGGGAGTCAGCCGCCGCGAGGCGTTCGAGCAGCTGCGCAAGCGCAACGACTCGGAGCAGGTCGCGATGTTCGTGACCACGCTCCAGCAGGGCGAGGAGCTCGGTGCGCCGATCGTCGAGACGCTGATCCAGATCGCCAACGACATGCGGCGCACGGACGCCCAGAACGCCCGCCGGAAGGCGGCCAGGGCCGTCCCCAAGGCGACCTTCGCCGTCACCACGTTCCTGCTGCCCGGCACGCTGGTGATGCTGACGGTCGGCTTCGTCTACGGGGTCAACGTCGACTTCAGCACCCTCATGGGCGGATGACGTGAACGGGGCGGACGGTGGGCAGAACAGGCGGAGGGAGGTGACGGGCCCGTGGCGTTCCAGATCGGCAGCTTCCAGAACGCGCTGAACGCAGAGGTGCGCCAGGCGATCGCCGATCCCGGCTCACGGCCGGCGTTCGCGATCCAGCTGAACGCCCTCCAGGCGATGTGCCGCCAGGTCTTCGGCTTCCGGCTCGCCATGATCGCCATAGCCACCCCGTTCGCGATCGGCCACACCGCGTCGGGCCTGGCCTCATGGCTGATCGGCTCGGCCATCCTCGTCACGTTCATGGGCTCGTACGTCCTGTTCCGTGACTGGGAGCGCTTCGGCCCGGTCCTGCTGCGCTACCCCTGGCTGCTCGGCATAGACGCCTTCTTCGGCGCCCTGCTGCTGGTCACCGCCTCGCTGGAGTCCACCCTCGCCTACGTCACCGTGTGCACCCCCCTGCTGGCCGGGCTGGTCTACGGCTGGCGGGGCGCGGCGGTCTTCGCGGCACTCCAGACCGCGATCGTCATCGGCGTGTACAACACCGACCCGAACATGGAACCCGCCAATGCGACGGTGTTCCTCCTGCCGGGCTTCTGTGTGATCGCCGGGGCGGTCGGCGTCACCCTGCGCAACCTCCTGCTCCGCTTCGGTACCGCCAGCCAGGCTCTCACCGAGACGAAGGCGCGGCTCGCCGTCAGCGAGGCGGTGGAGGGCGAGCGCGCGCGCCTCGCCCGGGAGATGCACGACTCGGTGGCCAAGACCCTGCACGGCCTGGCGCTGGCGGCCGACGGCCTGGCGGCATCCTCCGACCGGATGGACCCGCTCACCGTCAGGCACCAGGCCGAACTGGTCGCCCGCGCCGCCCGCCGCGCCGCCGCCGAGTCCCGCGAACTGCTCTCCGACCTGCGCCGCGAGTCCGGCCTCGACGGCGGAGTGGACGTCGTACGCGAACTCAAGGCCCGTGCCGAGGACTTCACCCGACGGCACGAACTCACCGCCACCTTCCGGCTCCTCAACGACGCACCGATACCGCACGTCCCCCAGGTCGTCGCCCGCCAGCTGCTCACCATCGCCTCCGAGGCGATGGAGAACGCCCACCGTCACGCACACCCCACCTACCTCGTCGTGCTCGCAGGCGTGAAGGGCGATGTCCTGCGCGTCAGCGTGTACGACGACGGGCGCGGTCTGCCGCCGGGCACGACGCTCGACGACCTCCGGCACGCCGGGCACTTCGGCCTGGTCGGCATGGTCGAACGCGCCGCGTCCATCGGCGCCCGCATCCGGATCGGAAAGGGACAGGCGGCCAAGGGCACCGAGGTGCGCCTGGAACTCCCGATCGCCGCTCTGCTCGCCGCCCCCGGCGCGGAGCAACCCGAATGAACCGTCCGTACTCCACCCTCACCCCCCATAGACCCTTGAGAGGAGGTCGCAGATGCCGGACGACGTCTCCCGCGCGTCGGGCCAGGACTGGGCCGCGCAGAACCACGCGTCCCAGCACACGTCCTCGCACGTCACCCCGCTCACCTCGGAGACCGGCTCTTCCGCGTTCCCCGTCCATGAACCCGTCTCCCAGCAGCCCGCGGCATCCGAGTCCCTGCCCCCCTTCCCGGCGGCGCTGAGCCGACCGGTGGCCGGTGCCCTGCGGGTCGTCGTCGCCGACGACAACCCCGTGGTCCGGGCCGGCCTCGGCGTCCTGCTCTCCGGCCGCGAGGACATCGAAGTCGTCGCAGAGGCCACGGACGGTCGCCAGGCCTACGACATGGCCGTCCAGCACCGCCCGGACGTCGTCCTGCTCGACGTCCGGATGCCCGGTGTCGACGGCATCTCCGCGCTGCCCCACCTCGTGCGGGTGGCACCCGTGATGATGCTGACCTACAGCCGCGAGAACGAGATCGTCCACGAGGCGTTGCGCCTGGGCGCCTGCGGCTATCTGGTCCACGGCGAGTTCACGGCCGACCAGCTGGTGCAGGCCGTGCGCGACACGAAGGACGGCCGCGCCCACTTCACCGCCACCGCGGCCAACGCCCTCCTCGCCCACATGCGCCAAGGCCCGGGACCGCAGTCGCGCCCGCTTCCCGAGGGGCTCGGAACGGCACTGACCACAGGCGTTCCCTACCAGGGGGCCCGCTACGACGACCACGCCCCGAGTTCCGTTCAGCAACACGGTGCGCCTGCACACGCACCCAAGCCGGAACCGGCTCCACCTGCGCCGCGACCTGTTCGAACACCGCAAGGTCTTTCGCATCTGCAACCGGTTGTGGCACAGTCTTCCATGACCGGGGAACCGGGGGCAGCGCTCAACAGGCAGCAGTACGGGTTGAGTTCACGGGAGGTGGAGGTCATGGAGCTGATCGCGTCCGGCATGAGCAATCAGCAGATCGCCGCCACCTGCTTCATCAGCGAGAAGACGGTCAAGAACCACATCAATCGCATCTTCACCAAGTTGCACAGTGCGAGCCGCAGCGAGGCCATCGCCCGCTGGCTCGGCACGGCCCCCTCTGCGGGCAGCGGAGTTCGTGAGGCCGGTGGGCGCCGTGGCTGAGCGGGACAGTGCGAACAGGAGTGTGGCGGGGTGTGGGCCCTGGCGCCGTGCGTCGGGCTCGCAGACCCAACTGACGCTTTGGGCCCGGGAATGGGCCCTGGGACCCTCCGGCGAGCGGGGCACGCCGCCGTATGTTTCTCATGTCGCCAGCGGCACCGGCCAGGAGGAAGCCGGTACCGCGGGCGACACCCAGGAAACGTGCGAGTCGGCCGACTACCGGTCGGCCGAACCCGGAGGGGAACACCATGTCGGACATCACCCTGAAGACCGCCGTTCGCATCAACGGCTGGGCCAACACCGCCGTCAGCGCCGTCAAGAAGCGCTACGAGGCCAAGGACCGCGGCCAGACGGCGTTCGAGTACCTGGGCATCATCCTGGTGGTCGTGGCGATCATCGGTGCGATCGCGGCCTCCGGGATCGGCAGCTCGATCTCCAGCAAGATCTCCGACCTGGTGTCGCAGATCAAGGCCGGCTAATGATCGCGAAGCTTCGCGGCGAGGCAGGGCAGGCTTTCCCCATCTATGTAGTGATGGTGGCGGGCCTGCTCTTCCTCGCGTTTGCCTTCTTTACCGTCGGCAAGGCCGCGGCCTTGCGCAATGGGGGCCAGGGGGCGGCGGACGCCGCCGCACTGGCTGCCGCTCAGAAGTCCCGTGAGCAGTTCGAGGGCCCGTTCCTCGCTTCGCTTCCCACGAGCATGCTGGACGCGTTCCTGCGGGGGCACGCGGTTACGGGGTGCCCCGCAGCTCATTCACTGGCTGCGGAGAACGACGCAAAGGTCACCAGCTGCGTCGCCATGCCCGGCGGCGAGCGCGACAAGATCAGGGTCGACATCAAGACCCTCAAGCCTGTCGGTGCGTCGGTGGTTCCCGGGATGAAGAAGAAGTTCGCGAACGGACATGCCACTGCCGTCATCGAGTGGCGCTGCCCCAGCTGGAAGTCCGTGGACTACACCGATGACGGCATCCAGGACGTGTACTTCTTCTCGTGCCGGGGAGGCGAAATGCTCACGATCAGCACGGAGAGCCCCCCGCCCTGGTCTCAGGTGAGCAAGATTCTCTTTGACGTGCACCTGGTCGACAGCTGATAGCGAACGACGAGTAAAGGAATCAGAAGCGATGAGCATTCGGCGCTCCATCAAGTCCCGAAGGGTGGTGGCTGCCGTCTCGATGGCGGCGGCACTGACCCTGGCCGTCACCGGCTGCGGTGCCGATGACGGCGGAGGGGCGAAGGACCCCGGCTCGCCGTCCTCTCCTGCAACCCCGGAATCCCCCGAGGGGGACAAGGGGAAGAAGCAGGAGGACACCGCGGCCGGGGAGAACGTGGACCCGAATGTGAAGCTCGCCGAGGCCAGGGGCGACAAGGGCATGCTGCTGGTCATCAACCAGGTGAAGCGGGATTCCGGCGGTTTCGTCACGGTTCAGGGAGAGTTGAAGAACCAGGGCCAGACCGCCGTCAACCCGTCCGCCTGGGCCGGAAGCGAAGTCGCCATCGTCAGCAAGAACCTGAACTCCGTCGGTGGCGCGACGCTCGTGGACAAGGCAGGGAAGAAGCGTTACTACATCCTCCGGGACACCGATGGCCGTTGCCTGTGCACGGCCGGGATGTCCGCTGTCCAGCCGGGCGCGTCGGTACCTGTGTTCATGCAGTTCCCGGCGCCGCCCAGCACGACGACGGAGGTCGACTTCAACCTGCCGACGTTCGCCACCACGTCGCTGAAGATCTCCGGGTGACGAGTGCCATGACAAACACCTGCATGCGGCGTAGGCCGATCCAACGGGCAGGCGTGGCCATCGCGGCGGCCGTGCTGATGGCCGGTACGTCCGTCATGGGCGCCTCGGCGGCTCTGGCCGATGACGGGCCGAGTGTGCCGCCGGGTACCGAGGCGACATCGGTGCCGCCGGTGAAGCTCGACCCGAACGACCCCGACCTGAAGATGGCCGAGGGCGGCACGCTCGCCCCCGCCAAGGTTCTCGACATCGTCCAGGTGATCGAGGACGAGGGCGGTGAGGAGCGTCGCGAGGACACCAACGCGAACGTCAAGTTCGCGCTCCAGTCCGAGGTCCTCTTCGGCAAGGACAGCGCCAAGCTGAGCCCCGCGGCCAACTCCCGCATCGCGGCCATCGCGGCCGAGATCAAGAAGCAGAACGCCACCAAGGTGCGCGTCTTCGGCTTCACCGACAACCTCGGTTCGTCGGCCCACGGCGACGTGCTGTCCAAGCAGCGCGCCAACGCGGTGCACGGGGTGCTGGCCAAGGAACTGGGGTCGGGCATCAGTTTCGAGATCCGTGGTTACGGCGAGCAGTACCCGATCGCCGACAACAGCACGGAAGAAGGCCGGAAGAAGAACCGGCGCGTGGAGGTCTCCTTCCCGCGCGGCACGTCTTCCTGAGGAACCGCGCCACCAGCAGGGGCCCGGCACCGCGAGCGCATCGCGGTGCCGGGCCCCTGTCGTGGTCCGCCTACGTCCCCCTACAGCAGGTGGTCGGCCTTGCCGGCCTTGATGTCGCGGATCATCTGCTGGAGCGCTTCGCGGCTGTCGGTGAGGTAACGATCCTCCGCGCCGTCGATGGCGATGTAGCTGTTGCCCCGCTCATCAGTTCCTATCCGGTAGCAGGAGTTTCCTTCGCCGCAGAACGCGTCTTCCCAGTTGACGTCCGGCATCTGTCATCTCCTCAGAGTTGGCGTGCGATGTTGTGGATGAAGTCCCGCGACTTGTCCGGTGGCAGCGCAATATTCTCCATCCACTCCAAGTGGGCTCGGTATTTGGCAAGTTGGGCTTCGGAATGAACGAACAGAGGACCGTGGGAGTTGTCGATCTGCACGGTGTCGAGTTGGGAAACCGGCCCCTCCGCGTACAGAACGGTCTGCCCGGCGCCGGGGAAGGCGCCTGCTTCGAAGGGGATGACCAGCAGCGTGATGTTCGTCTGCTCGGACTTCTCCAGCAGGTGGTCGAGCTGGGCGCGTGCCACGGTTCGGCCACCGAACTGCATACGGAGCGCGGCTTCGTGAACGATGCCCGTGTACGAGGGCGGGGTGCTCCCGTCCAGGACCTCCTGGCGTTCCACGCGATGGGCCAGGCGGAGTGCGATCTCCCGTTCCGGCAGCTGGGGGATCACCACGCGGAAGAGGGCCAAGGCGTGGTCCGAGGTCTGGAGGAGGCCGGGAATGTGCATGGAGTACGCGGCTCGCATGCGCACGGCGTACGTTTCCAGCTCGGCAATGTCGAGCAGCCCCTGAGGCAGGAGGCCCTTGTACCTCTCCCACCAGCCGCGTCCGCCCGGCTGGGCCATCTCGACCAGCGCGTCGACGTATGTCTCGTCGGTGCAGGCGCAGTTGCAGGCCAGTGTGCGCAGACGGTCCGAGCTGATGGGGCGCGTACCGGCCTCGATGTTCGAGATCTTGCCCCGGTCCAGGCCGAGCAGGCGAGCTGCGAATTCGGCGGACACGTCAGCTGACGTGCGCATTTTCCGCAGTTCGGCGCCGAGTCGCTTCTGACGTTCGGTAGGGGACGTCCTTGCTGCCATGCCGTTCCTTTCCGCGTGCGGTAACCGGCAGTCTGCCGCCTGTGTGCACCCAGCTGTCACGAAAGGGTTCTTTTCTCTGGCAATGAGGGTAAATTTGCCCTCTCTGAGCTACGTTAAGTGGCGCACCGCTCACACGATGTCGACGAGTCGGAAGTGCCTCGCGCGGTCCTGCTCGCAGCCTCCTGCCCCGGGATGGGTGGTTTCGCGTCAAGGAGACAGGCCACTGCTCGTCCGCGACACAACAACGTGAGCCACTCGTGCGCGCCCACGCGAAGAGACAACGTCAACTCGCCACCCGTACCAGGGGAGTCAGTCATGCGCTCGGTTTCGACCACCTCGCTCTGTCCGGCCGTCGCAGGGGGAGGTGCGCCGGTTCTGTACCCTCGGGCCGCTCCACGGCCGCACCTCCGCTCCCGCCCACGCCCGGAGGAAGGAACCTCCCGGCGCGGGTTCGGGATGAGTTTCACGCTGCCGGGTGATGCCCGCAGTCCCTTCATCGGGCGTACGGCGGTTGCCGCCGCGCTGGAGGTGCATGGGCTTGCGCGGTACGTCTGGCCCGCGACGCACGTCGTGGACGAGTTGGTTGCCGTCAGCGTCCGGAACAGCCCGGGAAAGGAGCTCTACGTGTCCCTGCGCCACCGGGACGACGCGGTCCGGATTCTGGTCTGGGACCAGCATCCGCGGCACGATCGGCCCGATGTCGCCGCGCTCTGCGAGACGCGGCGGCGCCGGGCGCTCTGGCTGCTGGCGGCCGTCGTGGACGACTGGGGCGGGGAGTGGGGCTCCGGCGAGGCGAAGCCGCCGTGGGGCGGCACCAAGTCATGGGTGCAGCTGCCCCGTTGAGAAGTGCGAGGGGCGGGTGGGAATGGGCGGGCAGCCGCTCATCGGTTGGTGGCAGGGGGCGTCGGTGTGCGGTGACGCCTTCAGCGCGGCCTTCCGCGTCACCGAGGCATCAGCTGCCAAGGTAGGTGGTGCATGCAAGAGTGTGGCTCGGACGGCCGTAGCGAGCCGCTCCTTCCTGGGGCCGCCGCTCAGCGCGGCCCACGCCCGGTGGATCGGCGGGAAGTCCGTCGTCAGCTGTCTGCTGCCCGAGCAGTTCGACGGCCCGGCCACGGGCGTCACCGTCACCGCGTCGTCCCACAACTCCTTCCCCGAGGACGTACGCCGACGGGTCACCGAGAACTACTGGGCCGGCTACGGCTTCGCGGCGACAGGCCCGCACGGTCACCGGCCTTGCCGCGGCCGTTCGGTCCCGTCGGTGCCCGCGCCGTACAGCGCGGCGATGTCCTGGGACCTCGGCCACCGACTGTAGGCGGGGGACTGCGGCCACCCTTCGGGCGAGTCCTGCCATTCCTCCTGCCGCCCGTACGGCAGGAGGTCGATGAGCGCGAAGGTGTGCGTGAGCTGCTCGACACCCCGGCCGCTGGTGTGCCAGGTGCGGTGGACGGTGTCCCCGTCGCGCAGGAACACGTTCACCGCGAACTCTCCCCCGGGCGGCGCGCCGACATCGGTCCCGAAGGAGCTGTCGGCGGTCGAGTACCAGGTCATCCGGTTTCCGACCCGTCGCTTGTACGCGAGCGCCTCGTCGATCGGCCCCTGGGTGACGACGACGAAACGTGCGTCGTAGCCGTTCAGGAACTCCAGACGGGTGAACTGCGCGGTGAAGCCCGTGCAACCCGGGCACTGCCACTCCTTGCCGGGAAACCACATGTGGTTGTAGACGATCAGCTGCCGCTTGCCGTCGAAGACGTCCACCAGCCGGACCGGTCCGTCCTCGCCTTCGAGGGTGTAGTCGGGCATCTCCACCATCGGTAGGCGACGGCGCTCGGCGGCGATGGCGTCCAGCTCCCGTGTCGCGGCTTTCTCCCTGGCACGCAGCGTCCGGAGCCGGCGCTCCCAGGTGGCGGCGTCGACGACGGGCGGCAGTGGGTGGGTGGTCATGGTCCCCTCGCAGAGTTCGGGTGCGGCTGTCACTGACACAGGGATAGACCGGGCCGGGGCCCGGAACTCATCGCTCACCCATCCGGGCCGGTCACGCCGAGGCGGTGACCGACTCCGTCGGCTGGGCGGCGAGGGAGGCGGTCCTGGGCAGCGCGAGTGCGTGGCCGAAGCCCCCCGCCGGGTGCCGGTGGAGGTGAGGGCGTTGGCTCGGTGGGCCGTGTCGGGGTGGCTGTCGGGTGCATCAGGGAGGGGGTTGCGCCCCGTTCCGTCACCTTTCAAACTTCAACCACTGGTTCCGGGATTCTGAGGAGACATCATGCGGATGAGGGCTCTACGTACCACCGTCGGCGTGGCCGCAGCCGCGGCCGTGCTCATCACGGCGAATCCGGCCGCAGCGGCATCCGAACCGGACGAGACGGGCCTGACCTTCTACACTGTCGACGCCGACCAGCTCACACCGGTTGCGAACTTCCCCGACCCTGACGGCGAGTGCACCGCGTTCCCCTCGACCGCGACCCTCCTCGTCGGGTGGAGCGATGTCACCCAGGTCATCGCGTACAAAAGCGCGGACTGTACTGGAGGGGCGTGGGGCCTGGGCACGTTGCGGGGCTTCGAGGCGGGTGAATACCTGAGTTTCGTGGCCTACTGAGCGCGTCGGCCCCCCGGACCGGCTGTCCGGGGCGGCCGTGCGGCAGGCCCTGCCTCGTTCCGTCCGGCCGCGGTGTCAGCGGACGACGTCGAAGACGTTCTTCTGCAGGCCGTTGGAGTACGCCTCGTGCTCGACGAGCTTCAGCTTCTGGGTGTCCTTGTCCGTGCTGCTGAACAGCCGCTTGCCCGCGCCGAGCAGCAGCGGGAAGACGAGCAGGTGGTAGCGGTCGATCAGGCCGGCGTCCGAAAGGCTCTGGTTGAGGGTGGCACTGCCGTGGACGATGATCGGGCCGCCCTCGGTCTCCTTCAGCGCGGCGATGTCGTCGAGCGAGCGCAGGATCGTGATCTCGCCCCAGTTGGAGACCAGGTCGGCCTCGGTGAGGGTGGTGGAGACGACGTACTTCGGCATCGGCTTGTAGTCGGCGAATTCCACCATGTCCGGCCAGACCGGGCTGAACGCCTGGTAGCTGACCCGGCCCAGCAGCACCGCGGTGGCTTCCTGCTGCTCACGGCCCTTGATGTCGAATGCCTCCGGGACGAACTCCATGTTCTTGAAGGTCCACCCCGAGTTCCGGTATCCGGGCTCTCCGCCGGGGGCCTCCACGACGCCGTCGAGCGAGACGAAAGCGGTGCTGATCAGGGTGCGCATCTTGAGGTCTCCCCATGTCATGTGGCGTGCTCGTACCAGGTCCGGTCGGGGCACGCTTCGAGCGGTTTCGCGGCTGCGGTGCACCAACCATCGCCCATACGACTGCGGAGCGCCGGGAAACTCATCGGTCGTCGCACGTACGCCTGTGGCAAAAATCGTCCGGAGCCAGGGGTCCTGCCGTGCCGGTGGAGAGGGGTGGGCCGACGCGCCGGGCCCGGTGAGGGGGCCCGGGGCGTCGACCCGGAGGGGTTGCTCAGCCGAACTGGCCGACCTGGTAGTCGCCGGCGGGCTGCTGGTTGATGACGTTCAGCCGGTTGAAGGCGTTGATGAGGGCGATGAGCGACAGCATGGCGGCGAGCTGGTCCTCGTCGTAGTGCTTGGCGGCATTCGCCCAGGCCTCGTCCGTGACGCCACCGGCGGCGTCGGCGATGCGGGTGCCCTGTTCCGTCAGTTCCAGGGCGGCGCGCTCGGCATCGGTGAAGACCGTGGCCTCGCGCCAGGTCGCGACCAGGTTGAGACGGGTCGAGGTCTCCCCGACGTGGGCGGCCTCCTTGCTGTGCATGTCGGTGCAGAAGGCGCAGCCGTTGATCTGGCTGGCGCGGAGCTCCATCAGATGCTGCGTCGTGGGCGGCAGCGTCGAGTCCGCGACCACCTTGCCCGCCGAGACGATGTGCCTCAGGAACTTGGTCGCGATCTGGTTTTCGAAGAGGTTCAGACGGGCGTCCATGGTGCACTCCTTGCCGTTTCGATGACTACACCTCCTTGACGGAACGGCCCGGCAAGATGTGACAGGGGTGAATGTGACGTGACTCTCCCGGCGCACCCGGCGCACCCGGCGTGAGACGTGAGTCTCCCGGCGTACTCGGCGCGCGGGGGCACCGGGGGACGGGGGCGTCAGGGGATGGGGAAGGTCTTCGGGGCCCTGGCCGTGATCAGCAGGCCGGCGAGCAGGCTCGCGAGCAGCGTCAGGCCGGCTGCCCACCAGAAGGCGACGGAGTAGCCGTCCAGGACCGCCTCGTTCGTCTTCCGTACGGCGGCGGACAGCGCTTCCGGGAGGCTGTGCGGGCTGATCAGGATGCCTTGCTCGGCCGCGTCGGCCAGGCCCTCGGGCATGTCCGGCGTGCGTTCCAGCCGGGCGGAGACCGCCGAGGCGAGGATGCCGCCGAACAGGGGAGAGGCGGCCCAGGCCCCCGATTGCCGGGCGATGTTGACCATCGCCGAGGTCCCACCGGCGTGCTGCGGGGCGATCCCGCCGATCCCGCCGGTCGCGAGGGAGAAGAGCGGTACGAAGGCCAGGCCGGTGCCGGAGCCGACGAGGAGAAGACCGGGCAGGACCTGGGCGATGTACGTGCTGTCGGCGTCGAGACCGGTCAGGAGCGCCATGCCGATCGCGGCCGCCACCAGGCCCGGCACGACGATGTTGCGGGGTGCCTGGAAGCGGTACAGCCGGGCGGAGACCTGGGAGGCGACGAGGATCGCACCGGCCAGGGGCAGCAGGGCCAGGCCGATCCCGGACGGCGTGTAGCCGAGGGCCCCCTGCAGATACCTGGTCAGGATCATGTGCTGGACGAGCAGGCACAGGCCGATGAGGAACAGGGCGAGGCAGGAGCCGACCCGGTTGCGGTCCCCGAAGACGTACGGCGGCAGCAGCGGGGTGGTCGTTCGGGTCTGCCACCAGGCGAAGAGTGCGAGCAGAGCGACTCCGCCGGCGAGGACGACCAGGGCCAGGAGGTCGGTCCAGCCGTGCGCATCGACCCGGTCGAAGCCGAGGACGAGGACGACGAGCCCGACGGAGCCGAACAGCAGCCCCGGCAGGTCGAGGCGGGCCGGGGTACGGGCAGGGGTACGGGCCGGGTTGTCGTGCACCAGGGCGGCGCCGATCGTCGCGAGCACGGCGATCGGAACGTAGATGTACAGGGCCCAGCGCCAGCTCAGGTTCTCCAGCAGCCAGCCGGCCGAGAACAGGCCGATCGCCGTTCCGCCGCCGACGACCGTCGCGTAGATCCCGAAAGCCCTGCCCCGTTCCCCCGGCTCGGTGAAGTCGGCCGACACCAGGGCCAGCGCACCCGAGGAGAGCAGCGCGGCGGACGCGCCCTGCAGGACGTAGGCCCCGATGAGCACGGCGGAGGAAGGGGCCGAGCCGCCGACCGCGCACGCCACCGCGAAACCGATCAGGCCGATGACCAGTGCCCGTTTGCGGCCCAGGAGGTCGGTGACGTGCCCGCCGACCAGCAGAAGTCCGCCGAACGCCAGGCCGTAGGCGAGGGACATCGAGCCCAGGGAGTCGAGGGAGAGGCCCAGATCGGCATGGACGGACGGGAGCGCCACGCTCGTGACCGTCGTGCCGACCAGCACCAGCAGCTGAGCCAGCGCGGCCACCCCCAGCCCCCACCACCGCTGGGGGTGCGGGGCCTGGGCATCGGCCGGGGCGGGGGAGACCGGCAGGCCGCCGGGCCCCGGGCCCCCGAAGGCGCCGAACCCCGGCGACGGGGGCGGGCCGGCCGGCACCGTCGGGGCGTACGCGGGCGGCGGGGAAGACGGCTGGGGCCGTGCGGCGGGATCGGGCTGCGCGGCGGGACCGGGCTGGGACGGGACGCGGGGGTCCGGCGCGGTCCTCGTCTCCGGCGCGAAGTCCAGCAACTGAGCCGCGTGACGCCCGAGTTGGGCGAGCACCGAGCCGGGCAGCCATTCGCCGTCCCGGTCGGTGGCCGTGCGGGCGGCCACGTCGGCGGGGGTGGGCCGCTGCGCCGGGTCCTTGTGGAGGCAGGCGCGTACGAGATCGACGAGCGACTCCGGTACGCCGGTCAGGTCCGCCTCCTCCTCCGCGATCCGGAAGAGGTGCGCGTTCAGGCCGGTCTCCGTGGCACCGAAGAGGAGGCGGCCGGTGGAGGCGTAGACGAGGACGGCGCCCAGGCAGAACACATCGCTGGCCGGGGTGAGTTCGAGGCCGCGCACCTGCTCGGGCGACATGAAGCCGGGGGAGCCGATGAGCATTCCGGTGCGGGTGTGCAGGCTGTCCCCGGCGAGGCTGTCCATGGCCCGCGCGATGCCGAAGTCGATGACCCGGGGGCCGTCCACCGTCACCAGCACATTGGACGGCTTCAGGTCGCGGTGGATCAGGCCCGCCCCGTGGACCGACTGCAGGGCCACCGCGAGACGGTTGGCGAGGGTGCGCACCGAATGCTCGGGCAGCGGCCCGAAGTCCTTGGCGACCACGGTGGTCAGATCGGGCCCGGGAATGTACTGGGTCGCCACCCAGGGCACCTGCGCCTCGGTGTCGGCGTCGAGCACGGCCGCCGTCCAGGTCCCGCCCACGCGCCGGGCCGCGGCCACCTCGCGTGCGAACCGCTTGCGGAATTCCGGATGCTGGGCGTGCTCGGCCTGCACCACCTTCACGGCCACGGTCCGTCCGGCTTCCGAGCGGCCGAGGTACACCAGGCCCATGCCGCCGGCGCCCAGGCGGGCCATCAGGCGGTACGGGCCTATATGCGTCGGGTCTTCGGTGATCAACTGGTCCACGGTAACAAGGTAGTTGAGGTGCCCAGGCCGCGGTGGCGAGTCGTGGTGAGTTGTGGCACGTCGTGGTGAACCGGCGATGCGCCCGGATGCCACCCCGGTCCGCCGGGCGCCACCTCGGTCCGCCGGGCGCCACCTCGGTCTGCCGGACGCCGCCTCGGCCCGTCGGACCTTTCGGTCCGCCGGGCGTCTCAGTCGGTCGGGCGGGCCGAAAGGCCCGTCGGGCGCAGTGGGGCGCTCGCCACTCCCGACGCGCGACCGCTGAGCTCGGCGTCCAGGGTTTCCTGGGCCGTGCGCATCGACTCGACGTACTTCGGCTCGGACATCCGCTCCCAGGCGGCGTCCGGCGCGACCTGCTCGACCCGGCCGACCACCCACCAGATGTTGCCGAACGGGTCCCGCACCCTGCCGCCGCGGTCCCCCCACGCGCTGTCGGAGATCTCGGTGACCACCCGCGCCCCGTGCGCGACGGCGGCGGCCATGGCGGCGTCCGCGTCGGGGACGTACACCCGCAGCAGCGAAGGCATCACCGGCCAGTCGGACCGCCGGTCGAAGGCCAGCACGACCGTGTCGCCGATCCGGATCTCGCCGTGGCCGATGCTGCCGTCCTCGACCGGTACCCGGGCGAGCTCCTCACCGCCGAACGCGGCGGTGAGGAAGTCGAACAGGGCACCGGTGTCGTCGGTCACCACCCAGGGGGCGACGCAGGTACGGCCTTCGGGGGCGATGCGGTTCATCGGTCACGTCCTTCCTCGTGGTCCTTCGGAACGTGACGACCGTAGGAACCCAATAGGCCAGATCCGGTCCTGTATCGAGGAAGGACGGGGACGCGACGGTTGCTCAGCCCTTCGGCTGGGTGAAGCGGAGGCGGTTGCCGAAGGGGTCGCGGAGACCGCAGTCCGTCCCGTACGGGCGGTCGGTGGGCTCCTCGGTGAACTCGACGCCCCGGGCCAGCAGCGTCTCGTACGTCTTGCGGCAGTCGTCCGTGGTGAGGATGAGCCAGCCGCCCGTCGCCCCCTTGGTCACCAGGTCGCGGACCTGCTGCGCCGTCTCCTCGGACATCGCCGGGGCACCCGGCTTCTCCAGCAGGATCTGGCGCTCCGGGTGGCCCGGGACGCCGACGGTCAGCCAGCGCATGAAGCCCATGTCGACATCGGCGACGACTTCCAGCCCGAGCTTGCCGACGTAGAAGTCGAGGGCCTCGTCCTGGTCGAGGACGTAGATCTGCGAGTGCGTGATGGCGTTGAACATGTGCACCACGTTACGAGGCGGGCCCGGCGAAAACTTATCCGAAACTGCTCGACCGGAGAGCGGGTGCGGGAGGGGCCGGACGGTGCCGGGGACCTTCGGGTTGCGGGGCGCCGGTGCCGGGGATCAGGCGCCCGGCCGCGTCCACGCCATCATGAAGCACGTCGGCACGCCCGCGGCCGCCGCCTCCTTGCGGTACGTGCGCGGAGACCGGCCGACGATGTCGTGGAACGTACGGCTGAAGGTTCCCGGGCTGCCGAAGCCGACCTCGAAGCAGATGTCCGTCACGGATCGGTCGGTCTCCCGCAGCAGGAACATCGCACGCTCCACCCGGCGGCGCTGCAGATAGCGGTGCGGTGTCTCGCCGAACGTCGCCCGGAAGGTGCGGGCGAAATGCGCCGGCGACACATGGGCGATCCGGGCCAGGGCCGGGACGTCCAACGGCTGGGCGTAGGCGCGGTCCATCGCGTCCCGGGCCCGGAGCATGCGGCGGTTGGTGTCTTCGGTGGCGCGGCTCACGAAGCCATCACACCACGGCATCCGCCCGGTGTTCCCGGACGGGTGCTCCGCGCGGTGCCGGGGCGGACGTCGCAGCCGTGGTGCCGGATCAGGATCCGGTGGTGCCGTCGACGATCTCGCGGATGATGTCGAGGTGGCCGTTGTGCCGGGCGGTCTCCTCGGTCAGGTGCAGGACGATCCAGCGCAGGTCGGGAGCCGTGCCGTTGTCGCGTCGGCGCCGGGCCGGGGTGTCCAGGTCGTGGGAGGCGACCAACTCGCGGTAACGGGTGGTCCGTTCCTCGTACAGTGCGAGGACGTCGGCGAGCGGCATGTCCACCGCGATGCGCATCTCGCGGTCGGGGTCCTCGTCCGTCCAGGGGCCCTCGTCCTCCCCGCCGAGGAAGACCACCTCGAACCAGTAGTACTCGACCCAGCTGAGGTGGTTGATCAGCCCGGCGATCGTCATCAGGGGAGAGCCCGGCAGCGGGGCCCGGCGGGCGTCGTCGGGGGAGACGCCCTCGCACTTCGCGCGTGCGGTGTCGCGGGTGTAGTCGAGGAAGGTGGCCAGCTGGGTGCGCTCGTCCCATGCGGGAGGCGTGTCGGTGCGTGTCATCGGCGTACACCATGAGCGATGGGCCGGTGGCTGTCCACCGCATAAAGCGATCGCGCGAAGAGGGCGTACGAAGCGGGCGCGCGAAGCGATCGCGTGAAGCGGGTGGGCCGGTGCCCGCGCAGCCCCGGAGGCGGTGGCGAAACAACCGGTACCGGGGCCGGAGCATTGAGGTCCGTCCCTGGGTCCGTGGGCCCACGCCTGCACGGATGGATCTCATTACGCTCATGCGTGACCAATCGTGAGCACACCTGATCAGGCGCCGTCACGGGCGTCTGTCCGGCGCGCCCGCACGCACGTTGATCTGCACCCTCCACCTGTATCCGTTCATGGGGTGATGTGTCGATGAGTGACGGTTTCTTCTACTCGTACCATCTCGGCTGGAGCCGCCCGGACGCCGAGTCGCTCTTCGGCGACCTCGACGCGGCGGGGCTGCGGCTCGGGCATCCCGTCACCCGGCGGGTCACACTGCTCGGGCCGGGGCCCGGCTCCCGGGTCCCTCCGTCCTGGGTGACCAGGGAGCAACTCGTGTTGCTGGCCGGGCTGCAACGGCTCGACACGGTCGACTTCCTGTTGTGGACGAGCGGCGGCACCGAGGTTCCCGCCCGCGTCTACCGGATGCGGGACGGAGTCGTCGCGCTGGAATTCGGGTTCGGCCGACTGGACCGGGACGAGCAGGAGGCGGCTGCGAGGGCGATCCGGGAGGCGATAGGGCGGGCCTCCGTGCTCTGCATCGGGTTCGTCGTCGACCGCGAGGGCGCCTCCGCGGCGACGGACTGGAGCGGTGTCGTCGTCGACGGGACGACGTACTTCGACAGTTGGCCCGACACGCTCGCCGTGCGGCACGAGATCGCCGCGGTGCAGCCGCAGCTGTCCGGTGTGGCCTCCTACGACCAGTCGCCCTGGATGCTGTTCGGCAGCGAGGTCCCCGTGCGGTAGCGACAGCGGCGGCAGCAGCACCGGCGCCGGCAGCAGCGGACGGCGGGGCCGAAGAGGCATCGACGAGGCACCAATGGGTGTCCTATTTGCTCCATTGCTCCGTAACTCCCGCGGGAATCGGCGAATTTGAGCGTTGCATTGGGCCCTGGGGCCCATGCCCCGAAGGGTGTCGGTGTGGTCGGATGCGTGGAGTGGCTGAACTGTGGCCGCACACCGGCAAGCTGGGGGACTCGTCGTGTCTGGCACAGGCGGATTTGCGATTTCGGGTGGCGCCGACGGTGGTGGCGTCGCCGTGACTCGGCAGGGCAGACAGTCCTTGCCGCGGCCGTTGCAGGCGGTGCTGATCCTCGTCCGGCTGCTCTTCGCAGCCGCGGTGCTGGGCGGTGCCGGTGTCCTGACGGTGGCGTCGGCGGTCAACGAGGTCGACGGCCAGCTCTTCGGGCTGCTGCTGTACGCGGCGCTGCCGGGCGTGGTCGGTTTCGTGCTGTCGCTCTACGTGCGCACGGGCGGCGTCTGGATCTGGCGCGGGCTCCTCGCCGTACACGTCTGGTTCGTCGTCGGAGCGCTGTCGACCCTCGGCGAGGGCGGGGGCGGGCGGGGCGTCACCCAGCTGGTGATGCCCCTCGTCGTGGTCGTCCTGCTGTTCCGGGCGAGCTCGCGCGAGTGGTTCGACCTGCGCCCCGAACAGCGCGCCCCGCACCGGCGGTTCAGCATCGCCCGCATGATCAGGTGGCGCCGCGACGACGGCCAGACCGCGATGGAATACCTGGGCATGGTCCTGGTGGTCGTGGCCCTCATCGCCGGGCTCGTCGTCACGGGCATCGGCGCCCAGATCACCGGCGGCATGCAGGACGCGATCTGCCGCCTCACCGGCAGCGCCTGCCCCGCCCCCGGCAGCGGCGTGGAGGCGGGGCACGGTGCCTCGTCCGGCGGAAGCACGGCTTCGGGCGGTTCCGACGCGGCCGGCGGCACGGACTCCGGCGGCTCGGTCGCCACCGGCGGTACGAGCTCGGGCGGCTCGGATTCCGGAGGCTCGGGCTCCAGCGGCTCCAGCGGCTCCAGCGGTTCGGGCTCGGGCGGCTCCGACGGAGCGGGAGGAACCACGGCCGGCTCCGGAGGCTCCGGCGCCTCGGGCGGTTCCGATGCCTCGGGCGGCTCCGGCAGCTCCGGCTCCACCGGCGGCGACACCACCCAGGTCGACGACGGCGGCGACGACGTGGACACCTCGGGAGAGGTGGACGGGGGCGACGTCCCGGACGACGACGGGGACGGCGGCGACGACAAGTCCGACGAGAGCTGCACCTCGGGCATCGGCGCGTTCTTCTCCTGCGCCGCGCACCAGACCGGAGGCTTCTTCAAGGGCCTGGTCGGCGACGGCCTGTGGGGCGACATCACCGGCACCATCGGCACGGTCCTCCACCCCGTCGAGGCGTGGAACGGCCTGATGGACTACGGCAAGAGCCTCGGCGACAAGTGGAGCCAGGACTCCAAGGACGCCGGTGACAAGTGGTCCGAGGGCGACTACCTCGGCGCGATCTGGGACTGGACCAAGGCGTCCGGCGGCACCGGCCTCAAGGTCCTCGACGACATGTTCATCGGCGACGAGGTCCGGGACATGTGGAAGGAGGGCAACGAGGGCCAGGCGATCGGCACCGGTCTCTGGAACATCGGCTCGCTCTTCATCCCGGGGTACGGCGAGGCCAAGCTCGTCGGCAAGTTCGGGAAGCTGGGCAAGCTCGGGAAACTCGGCAAGCTGGGCGAGGTCGCCGAGAAGGCGTCGGAGGCCGCCTCCAAGGCGAAGAAGGCCGCCAAGGCGGGCGACGTCGACGCCGCGGAGAAGGCCGCGAAGGAAGCGCAGCGGCACGCCGACGACGCCGCCGAGGAAGCCGGTGTCAAGGGCTGCACCGTCGGCATGGGCGGTCGCGTACGGGTCCCGTACGGCGGCGGCACCGGGCCGGGGCTGCCCGGCACCGGCACCGGGGTCCTGGCCGGAGCACGCACGGCCGTGCCCGTCGGGTTCTTCACGAAGGACTGCGGCGAGGTCGACCCGGAGAAGAAGGCGGCTGCCGACGAGGCCCAGCGGCTGGCCGACGAGGCGGCCGCGGCCGCGAAGGCGGCGAAGCGGAAGAAGGACCTGGAGCGCGCCCAGAACCAGCCGAAGCCGGCCTGGTACAAGGACCTGAAGGACCCGCCGGCCGGGGCCAAGGACGGCGGCGAGGGCAACTGGCAGGAGATCGGGCCGGGCGTCTGGAGCTACCCGACCGAGATGGGTGCCCGCTACCAGGAGCAGATCTCCAAGGTGGGCCGCGGCAAGGAGTACCGGGTGCCGCTGGACAAGCTCACGGGCAAGCCGGTCGACTTCGACGGCTGGGACGCCTCGCGGGGCACCTACCTGGAGGCCAAGTACGGGTACCGGGGCAAGGACTACTACAACGCCGACACCGGGACGCTCACCTCGAAGGTCGCCGACCGGTGGGCGGACCAGGCACGCCGGCAGGTCGACGCGGCACGCGGCAAGCCGGTCGAGTGGCACCTGTCCGACCCGGACGTCGCCGAGGCGGCGCGAGAGATGTTCGAGGACCGGGGCATCCCGGTTAAGGTGATCCACACCCCGGGGGACGTGACCGGCTGAGCGCCGGACATGACCGGCTGAACGCCGTACGGGGGTGGCGAACCGCGGACCGGAGCCCGAGGGAGAACGTGTCGTGCTGAACGTCGTAGTCAACGGTTTCTGGGGCCTTCGCGGGGAATCCGTGCCGGGCATCGCCGAGCGCTGGTCCGGCACGCTCACCGCGCTCAAGGACATCGACGGCCCGACGTTCGACGTGTGGCACGAGGCCGGTGACGACCTCCCGTCCGATCCCGTGCTGGAGCCCTCGGTCCCCGCGCTGGTGGAGTACATCGAGCGCAAGAGCACGGGCCCCGACCTCGACGTGGTGGGTCGTACGGCGTCGCTGTGGGCGCAGAACCCCGGTGCGGCGCGCGTGTCCATGGCGATTCACGCGGGCAGCACCTCGCACTACGCGGTGAACTCCGTCTCGCTCGCCTTCAGGTCGCGCGAGGTTGACGAAACCGCGGAGGCGGTCCGGCGCGCTCCGGAGATCCTGCGCGTCCTCGCGGAGCACTGGGAGATCGACGCCGGCCAGGTGTACGACAGGCCCCAGTACCGGGCGGTGGCCGAGCGGTTCGGCCTGGAGAACAGCGACCCCCGCTGCGGCCGTGCGGTCTTCCTCTCCGCCGGCCGCGCCGCGCTCGCCCCCGAGGGGCTGCCCGGTACGTACGTCCGTACCGCGCACGGCGGGCTGGTCGTCGACCTCACCCGCGGTGGTGCCCAGTCCCCCTCCATCGAGACGATCGTCGAGGCGAACGCCCTGCTGCGGGCGGCCGGGGCGCTGGAGAAGCTCCCGCAGCCGTTCGACCGCGCCACGTTCTGACGCGCCACGTTCCGACGGCTGCGGGGCGTCGCGCACCTACCGGGCGGACACGCGCCCCGGGAGTGCGCGGGGCACTTCCCGGGGCGTACGTACGTCTCAGAGCCACCCGCGCATCGCCGCGAACCCCAGCAGCAGCCCCACTGCGAACACCCCCGGCACGAGCGTGAACACCACCGGCATCAGTACCGGCCCCCACGCCCCGGGCCCGGCCACCGTGGCCCTCCGGGCGGGGTCGGCCGGGTCGTAACTGACCCGGACCGGTGCCCCGACCTCGAAGCCGAACGGGCCCGGGGCGTGGTCGGTGAACTCGATGTCGCGGCCGTCACGGGTGCGGAACGCGAAGACGTACTCGGTGGCGTAACGGTGGTCCGCGCCGGGGCCGCGGTCCACCGTCCGGCGGTCCGCGCACCGGCCCTCGGCGCGCTCACCGTGCCGCAGCAGCCGCAGCACCCGGTTCAGGCGCAGCGCCGAACGGACCGCGAACACACCGAGGAACAGGCCGAACAACAGCAGGAACGTGGCCGTGCCGCCGGGCAGGATCTGCATGGACGGGTGCTCCCGGCCCGCTACTTGACCGTGATCGAGTCGACGAAGGCGTCGAGGTCCTGCTTGCTCAGCGCCCCCTTCACGGCGTTGAGCCGGACGGCGAACGGCACGTCCTTGGAATCGACACCGGCCACCACGACGCCCGTCATCCGGGTGCCGGGCGCCGGGGTCCCGTCCTTGCCGCTCGACGTGAACTCGTAGTCGATCCGGCGCGCGTCGCGGGCCCCCTCCGGACCCGCGAGCCGTACGTCCTCGGTCTCCTTGCGGGTCGCCCCGAGACCGATCCCGGCGCCCGCCGCCGCTGCCGCCTCGGCGGCGTCGTCCACACCCGTGGCGAAGTCGAGCTGCACGGAGACCATGCCGGTGCGCAGCCCGCCCTCCTTCTTGAGCGCGACGGCGGCGTTGGCCTTGGCGAGGTCGGCCTCGGCCTGTTCCTTGTAGCCCTTGTTCTCCGGGTAGCCGACGGAGAGGCTCTTGGTGTCGAGCGTGCCCCAGCCCTCCGGGACGGCGGCGGTGTCGCCGCCGCAGCCGGCGAGCAGGGCGAGGCCGATGGCGGCGGCAGCAGCTGCGCCGATCGCCCGGGACATCTTCATCGTCGTCGTCATCGCCTTCGCCTTGTCGTCGTGCGTGGTAGCCGCGGTCACCCGCGCACCGTAGCCGTACCCGGTTCCATCCGGTCGCACCGGCCTTAGCTACTTCGCGCAGTAGCTGTACGGCAGGTACGAGCGCTTGTCGCCCTGCGGGGCCCCGAGGAACTCCGCGTCGGTCAGTGTCTCCTTCTTGTGCTCGTCGGAGATGGAGAACCCGAGGCTCATGCCGAGTGACACCTCGAAGCCGAACTCCTGGGCGTCCGTCAGGCCGTTGTACTTCATGGAGCTCGACAGGCCGTCCTCGAACATCAGCTGCTCGAAGGGGTCGCCGCCGGTGGGCCGCTCCTGCATGGAGTGGTCGCCGAACATGTACTCGAACGGGGCGGTGTTGTTGCCGGAGCCGTCGAGCCACTGCTCGGCGATGGCCCGCTTGTCCTCGGTGGCCTTGTCCGTGTCCTTGCCGAAGACGATCGAGTTGGTCTGCACCTGGATGCCGGTCTCGCCGGAGGAGTCGGTGCCGCTGGCCTTGCCGCCCCGCTTGTCCTTGCCCTTCTCGCCGTTGTCGCCCTTGACCTCGCCCTTGTTGGAGGTCGAACCGCCCTCGAGGGTCTGGGTCATGTCGATGCGGACGATCTTGCCGGTCTTCTGGTCGCGGGTGACGGTGATCGCCCCGGTCCGGCTGTCCTTCACGCCGGCCGTGCCGCCGAGCGGGCCGGCCGAACCGCTGACCTTGCCCTCCAGTTCGAGCTTGGCGGTGTACGTGTACGACTCGTTGCCGTTGACGTCGTCCTTGGTGATGGTCACCTCGGGGGAGAACTTCGCCTTGCCGCCGAGCTTCGCGCCCAGTTCGGACTCGTCGCCCGCGCTGATGGAGAGGCCGCCGTCCACGTACCCGTTGAGGCCGATGGTCGAGTAGGAGATCTTCTTGTCGCCGATCTGGTCCTCGACCTGCTTCTTCTTGTCGGCCCACTTCATCCCGGAGTACCAGCCGCCGCCGTAGCCGCCGCTGTACTTCGTGGAGGTCTCCCACATCTTCATTTCTTCGATGTCGTCGCGCATCTTCTGGGCCTCTTCCTCGCTCTTGAAGACCCAGGTGTCACCGTTGGTGATCTTGATGCCGCCGCCGACGTCCACGTCCGCCTTGCCCAGCTTGCCGAGCTTGACGCCGGGGGTGCTGGCGGTGGCACCGGCCGAGGCGGCGTCCGTGAACGTCATGTAGACCAGCTTGTCGTTCTCGTCGACCTTGCCGTCGCCGTTCACGTCGGTGTTGGCCTGGCTGACCTTCTGCTGGAAGCCGTACTCGTTGCCCCACTCGAACCAGCCGATCTTCACCTTGCCGCCGACGGTGTCGGTGATGCTGGAGACCTGGCACATCTTGGGCTCGTAGTCGGCGTCCGTCTTCGGCTTGGCGGTGTTCTCCGTGCCGCCGTCGCCGCCCGTGGAACAGCCGCCACCGCCGCCGCCCAGCGCGCTGATCGCGCAGCGGATGCGCTCGCCGATCTGGCCGCCGACGCCCGCCATGGACATCGCGCCGATCAGGGTGACGACGAGGACGACCACCCCCAGGTACTCCATGGCGGTGGCACCGCCGTCCCGCCAGGAGTAGGGGTGGTACGGGGCCGGCGCCGGTTCGTCCGCGCGGTCCTCCAGGAGCCGGTCGACGGCCAGCCCGGCCGCCGCGCCGGTCGCCAGCGAGACGATCGGCATCAACGTGCCCTCGACGTCCACGACGTGCCAGGACACGGCGAGCCCGTAGGCGAACGCGGCCAGCGGGACGCCGAGGGAGGCCGACAGGGACACGAGGCGGGACTCGCGGTGCTCGTCGGGCAGGACGCGGGCGGCGGCCAGCACCGTGAGGACGGTCGTGATGACGTTCGGTACGTGCAGCAGTCCCAGGCGCCAGCCGAAACTCGCCAGCCGCTCCTCGGTGGCCAGCATCTCGACGAGCCCGCGCGATATGAGGTACCCGGCGGCGATGTACACCAGCGCGCCGGCGGCCCAGCTGCGGGTCAGCGCGAAGAACACGCCACCGCTCGGGCCGGAACCGGCCCCCCCGCTGCCCGGCGGTATGTGGCCCGCGCTTCCGCTTCCCCAGCCCCCGCCACCAGTCACGGTTCTCCCTCTCCGACGTCCACTTGCCCTGCCCGAGCCCGCAGTTCTGCATTTCGGGTTCGAGCGTGAGCGTACGGATGTACGAGCCGGGTGACCTGGGCCCTTGGCCCCAAAGTCGGGCCCAACGGGTGGTGCCCCGCCCGCCCGCGGGGGCGGGGGAGCGGGGCACCGGGTGCCGGGGAGGTGGGCCCGGGGGTCAGTCCAGGTCGTCCGCGAATGTTCCGGCGCGCTCGGCGACCTCCGGGCGGCGGACCTTCAGCACGGCGAATCCGGCGATCCCGACGACCAGCGCGCCGACGAACACGTACGGCAGCACGTTCAGCGGGGACTCCGGGACCGGCCACAGGTTGCGGTAGAAGACGTAGACCATGGCGGCGGCCCCGATCAGGCCGAGGGTCCAGGCGACCAGCAGCCCCCGTGCCCCGATCCGGCGCACGAACAGCGGGGCGGCCAGACAGACCAGGGTGTAGCTGAGCATGTAGCCGAAGACACCGATGGTGTCGATGTACGACGTCGCGTTCAGCGGTGCGGTCCCGGCTCCGACCACGAGCACCGCCGGAACGGCGACGAACGGGGTGACGGTCCAGATCGCGGCGGACGGGGTGCGGTGGCGCGGGTGGGCGCGGCCGAGCCGGGCCGGCATCACGCCCTCGTTCGCCATGCCGAACAGCAGCCGGGCGGCGACGGTGATGCAGGCCATCACCACGGCCACGAACGAGGCGGCGAACCCGGCGTGCAGGAAGAACTTCAGGAAGCCGAGCCCGGACATCTCCGCCAGCTCGTCCATCGGGTCGGAGCTCTTCCCCAGCGCGTCCGCCCCGCCGAACCCGGCGACCTGGGCGTACGTGGCGAACATGTACAGCACCCCGGCCAGCACCGCGCTGCCCATCACCGAGCGGGGGATCGCCCGGTACGGGTCGGTGGCCTCGGCGCCCAGCGAGGCGGCGCCCTCGAAGCCGACGAAGCCCAGCACGCCCAGGACCACGGCGAAGACGATGCCGTCGAGGGTGGAACCGCTCAGGCTCAGCTGGTCGGTGTCGATGATGTTGCCGCTCTTGAGGAAGGCGGGCAGCAGCACGACCACGATCAGGACGATCGACACGACCTCCAGCACCGAGGCGACCCGGGCCGCCGTGCGCACGCTGGCGATCGTCAGCCGCATCGCGACGGCGGCCAGCAGCAGGTCGAGCAGGATCTGCCCGGTGATCCCGGTGAAGATCCCGATGCCGATCTGGTCGAGGGCGCGCGCCGTGTAGTACCCGGCGCCCGCGAGCGAACCCGAACCGATGCACACCGCGCCGATCAGCAGCGCCCACCCGGTCACGAAGGAGCCGGACGCCCCGAGCGAGAGCCGGGAGAACGCGTACAGCGAACCGACCCCGGCGCGCCTGCGGGCGAAGACGCAGATGCAGTACGCGATGGCGAGCACGGCGGCCATGGCGAGGAAGAAGGAGAACCAGGCGCCGTTGCCCGCGGACGCGGCCATGCTGGCGGGGGCGAACGCGATGACGGCGCTGGGCGCGACGTTGGCGACGCTCTGCGCACCGACCTCGAAGGTGGAGACGGAGCGGTGGGCCAGGCCGTCGGCCGGCTTCGCGGCGGTGGCCTGCTTTCCGGCGGTGCTCATGTCCGGTCCTCCATCATCAGCAGCTGGCGCAGGGCGTGACCGGCGGCGAGGTCGGCCAGTGCGTCGCCCGCCTCGTCCAGCGGACGCCGCGCCGAGATCATCGATTCCACGTCGAGCTCGCCCGACACCACGAGGTCCACCAGCTCGGGGATGTCCCGGGCGGCGTCGACCGAGCCGTAGTTGGAGCCGAGGATGCGCTGGTCGGCCTCGGCGAGGGCGAGGGGGTCGAAGCGCGCGGTGCGGCCGGCCGGCGGGAGGCCGACGATGACGGCGGCGCCGCCCTGGCCGAGCGCCGCGATGGACTGCTCGGTGGTCTCGATCTTGCCGATGGCGTCGAAGACGTAGTCCAGGCCCTCCGGGACCAGGGCGCCCAGCGCCGCGACGACGTCGCCGTCCCGGGCGTCGACGGTGTCCGTCGCGCCGAGCCCGCGGGCCAGCTCCAGCTTCTCCGGGACGACGTCGACGGCGACGATCCGGCCCGCCTTCGCCAGCCGGGCGCCCTGCACGCAGGACAGGCCCACCCCGCCGCAGCCGATGACGGCGACGGTCGCGCCCTCCTCGACGCCCGCCGTGTTGCGGACCGCGCCGACCCCGGTGGCGATGGCGCAGCCGACCAGGGCGATGACGTCGAGGGGCGCGTCCTCGCGGACCTTGATCGCACCGGAGGCGGGGACCACGACGCGCTCGGCGAACGAGGAGACCCCCAGGTAGTGGTGGGCCTTCTCGCCGTCGACGGAGAGCCGGCTGGTGCCGTCGTACAGCACCCCGCCGGGCGCCACGACCTCGGCGACCAGGGCGCACGCGGCGGGGCGCCCGGCGAGGCAGAACCGGCAGGTGCCGCAGGAGGGGACCCAGGACAGGACGACGTGGTCGCCGGTCTCCAGGCCGGTGACGCCCTCGCCGAGCGCGGTGACCACGCCGGAGCCCTCGTGCCCCATCACGACCGGGGTGGGGTGGTCCCACTCGCCGCGCAGGACGTGGAGGTCGGAGTGGCAGACGCCGGCCGCCGTCACGGCGACCTCGACCTCGCCGGGGCCGGGCGGGGCCAGGGTGACCTCGGTGACGGCCACCTCCTGGTCCGGGGAGCGGAAGACGACGCCACGCACGGTGCGCGCGGTGCTCTCTTGGGAGGACGGGGAGCTCATCGGCTTACTCCTCGGGTGGTGCGGAACGGTCGGGGGAGGGGTGCGGCGGCCGGCGAGGGGGAGGCGCGGCGACCGTCGGGGCACTCTGTTTAGTGCCATTAAACTTTCGTCAGAGTTTTACAGCACTAAACTCGATGGGTAAAGACCTTTCCGACCTGCTTTTTCCCCCGGCCACCGACGGTGACGACCCCGACAGGTAGCGTGTCCGCCATGTCCGAAGCCCCTGACAGCCACATGTCCACGATCGGTCCGCGGCTGCGCGAGCTCCGCCTGACGCAGGGGCTGACGCTCGCTCAGGTCGCCGAGGCGGCGGGTGTGACCAAGGGATTCGTCAGCCTCGCCGAGCGCGGCAAGACCTCGGTCTCCGTCCCGACCCTGATCCGCATCTGCGAGGCCCTGGGCACCGGCATCGCCACGCTCTTCGACTATCCGGACCAGGACGTCGTCAAGAGCGGTCTGGGCGCCAGGCTGGAGATGGGCGGGCACGGCATCGAGGAGTTCCTCCTCACGCCCGCCGAGGAGCGGCACGTCCAGGTCATGCGGACGATCCTGCGGCCCGGCGGCGGCTCCGGCGGCGCGTACAGCCTGGAGGCCGAGACGGTCTTCGCCTACATGGTCCGCGGCACGCTGCGGCTGAGCGTGGACGGCGAGCCCCGGCTCCTGGAGGCCGGCGACTCGACGACGTTCTCGGCGCGGGCCGCGCACGCCTGGGACAACCCCGGCGAGGACGAGGCCGAGGTCCTCTGGTCGATCGCGCCCGCCCTGCCGCTCTCCCGCACCAAGCTCCGGCCGTAGCGGGGAGCGGGGGCGGGGAGCGGCCCGGCCCCTCACGAAAGGGGCGTCGTACGAGGGGCGTCACGGAACGCTCGTCGCGAAAAGGGCCGTCGCGCAACGGCTGTTGCGCGACGCACGTCACGGTCGGCTCAGTTGCCGTCGACCACGCTCTGGACGATCTCCACCCGCGCCCCCGGCCGCAGCCCCCACTTCTCCATCGCCCCGGCCTCCGCCTCGATCACGTGGCGGGCCCGTAGCCGGGGCATCCCCAGCCGTCCCGGCTTCATCGTGCGCACCGCCAGGACCTTGAACTTCCGGTCCAGGTACGCCACATCGATGGTGAACCGCATCCCGAAACAGTGCACACTCCCGCACGGGGTGATCAGAAGAGCACCGTCGATCCCGTCCTGCCCGAGCAGCCCCCGGCTGCGGGCCCGGTACGAGGCCGCGATCCGCAACGGAATCTGCTGCCCCTGACCTCCCTGTGCGTCGGTGACCGTCAACGTGCCGCTGCCATTGCGCCATTGAGCCATGGCCATGAAGGTAGCGCCCGGTGACGGCCACTGGGTCCGGAACGGTGCGCAGTGGGTCCCAGGGCCCATGACCCGTGTCCGGCACCCGCCTAGGGTCGGCTCCGTGGACGCCATGCTGACAGTGCTCGCCGCACTCTGGGGCGCAGCGGCCGGACTGCTGGTCCCGCGCGCCGCCTACCGGTTCTCCGTCGAACCGGACGACGCCTGGCGCGACACCTGCCCCGCCGGACACCCCCTGACCGGGATCGCCCGCGGCTGGCTCGGCTCCACCCGCTGCCCGATGTGCGCCGCCGCGCCCGTGCCCGTCGTCGCGAGCACCGGACCGGGCACCCCGGACGAGGGACCGGGCACTCCGGGCGAGGAGGCGCACGCCCCGGATGAGGGCCCGGTCGGCTCCCTGCCACCGGCCCCCACGACCCCGGCCCCCACGCATCCGGCGCGTTACGCCCCCGGCGCCCTCGTCCCCGTCGTCACCGCGCTCGCCTGCGCCGTGCTCGCCGCCGCCACCGGGGCCCGCCCCGAACTGGCCGTCTGGCTGCTGCTGGCCCCGGTCGGCGTGCTCCTCGCGACCATCGACCGCCGCGTCCACCGGCTGCCCGACCGGCTGACCCTGCCCGCCGCAGCCGCCGTCGCCGTACTCCTGGGCGTCGCGGCGCTGCTCCCCGAGCACGGCGGCTCGTGGGTCTCCGGGCTGCTCGGCGGGGCCGCGCTCGGCGGCTTCTACTTCCTGCTCTTCCTCATCAACCCGAACGGCATGGGCTTCGGCGACGTCAAGCTCGCCCTGTCGCTGGGCGTGGCCCTCGGCTGGTACGGCTGGGCCGTGCTGTTCGCCGGAGGCTTCGCCGGGTTCCTGCTCGGCGCGGCGTACGGGTTCGGGCTGATGGTCCTGCGCCGGGCCGGGCGCAAGACCGGCATCCCGTTCGGCCCGTTCATGATCACGGGTGCGCTGCTGGGCATCCTGCTCGGCGCCCTGGCCGCCTGACCCGCCCGTGATCCGCGGCGGCCCCGGAGTATTGCGGTCGCGCGGGCCCGTGCCCGGCTGACACCATCGCCGTATGGCCGGTACACCCGAAGAAGAAGCAGCAGGCGCGGCGGCGGCCGAACGCGCCCGGTTCGACGCCCTCGTCGCCGAGGCCGACGCCGTACCGGTGGAGGGCTGGGACTTCTCCTGGCTCGACGGCCGGGCCACGGAACAGCGCCCCTCCTGGGGGTACGCCCGCGCCATGGCGGACCGGATGGGGCGGGCACGGGCCGCGCTCGACATCCAGACCGGCGGCGGCGAGGTCCTCGCGTCCGTGCCGAAGCTGCCGCCGCTCGCCGTCGCCACCGAGTCCTGGCCGCCGAACGTCGCCCGCGCCACCGCCCTGCTGCACCCGCGCGGCGTGGCCGTGGTGGCCGACCGGGACGAGCCGCCGCTGCCGTTCGGCGACAACGCCTTCGACCTGGTGGTCAGCCGGCACCCGGTGACCACCTGGTGGGAGGAGATCGCACGGGTGCTCGCCCCCGGCGGTACGTACTTCTCGCAGCAGGTCGGCCCGGCCAGCGTCTTCGAGCTCGTCGAGTACTTCCTCGGCCCGCAGCCGCCGCAGGTGCGCCGCGCCCGCGACCCCGAGCGGGCACGGGCCGCGGCCGAGGCGGCCGGGCTGGAGGTCGTCGACCTGCGGGCGGAGCGGCTGCGCACCGAGTTCTTCGACATCGGCGCCGTCGTCTACTTCCTGCGGAAGGTGATCTGGATGGTGCCGGGCTTCACCGTCGAGGAGTACCGCTCGCAGCTGGCCGCGCTGCACCACCGGATCGAGACCGAGGGCCCGTTCGTCGCCCACACCACCCGCTTCCTGATCGAGGCCCGCAAACCGGAGTAGTCGCCGGGGTACGGAGCGGGCCGCGGCCCCGGCCGGTCGGAGCCCCGCTCCCCGCGAAGGGTGCGACCCTGGACGGTGAGCGCCGGGAAGGGGATCGCCATGAGGACGGGAAACGGGGACGGAACACCGCGGGTCCCGCGGCAGGGGAGGGCCGACTGGCTCAGGGGCGCCCGGATCGTCGGGGTGCTCGGTGTCTTCTACCGGCCGGAGGGCCGGGTCGGGGAACCGGAAGCCGTCGAATTCCTGCTGGCCGACGGTCAGTCGGTGCTCCTGACCTGCGCGTCCGAGGGGACCCTGCGGATCGCCCCCGGCACCTGGCCCCGGCTGCCCGACTGGTGCGTGCCCTCGGGCCAGTGGGAGTTCGCCGCCGTGACGAACCTGCCGCCGCCGCCCGACGGCGGCTGGACCGTCACCCGCACCGAGGAACACGGCGACGAACGGGGCGAGGTGCGCGAGGCCGTCATCCGCTGCGAGGGCGGCAGCTTCGTGGTCCTGGGCGGCGACACCATGACGATCCGCTTCACCCGAGGCCACCGCGGCGCCCCGGCAACCGCCTGACCCCCACTCACCCCGCTCACTCCGGTCCCACCGGCCACAGCCCCGCGCCCCGCCCCCTCCGGGTGGTGCCCACAATGCCCCGCCCCCGTCCGGTCGCCGACCGCGATCCGGACGATTCGGAGACGCCGGTCCGCCGGTCCGGGGCCTGTCCCATACTCGGCGCATGACCTCTGTGAGATGCGCGGCCAGGGTTCTCGCCACCGCGACAGCACTCGTTCTCGTCCCCGTTCTCCTCGTCGGCTGCGGCACGGAACGGGCCGGAACCGGAGCCGGGACCGAGGGGCCCGGTGCGAACGGCGGACCGCCCTCCGGGGACGCCTCCTCCCACGACGAACCGGTCGACGGCAGCGACGCCTCGAAGTACCGGGAGAACCACGCCTTCCAGTCCACCGCCGAACTGTCCCCGGCCGACCGGGAGCGGGGCGAGGCCGAGGCGAAGAAGGTCGTGGCGGGCCTGTCCGGACTCGCGGAGGGCCGCAGGAGCACCGAACCCCGCATCCGCGCCGCGCTCACCGGCCTGGGCTACCCGTCCGAGTCCGTCTCCACCGGCACCTTCGGCACCCACCGCACCACCTTCGTCCTCGACCTCGGCAGGATCTGCGTGGAGGGTTCGCTGGACGGCATGGTCAACGGGCTGGTCAAGGCCGAGGCGCACGGCAAGTACCTGGAGGGAACCGGCTGCGTGAAGCCGGTCGGGGGCCACTGAGACGTCAATCCGGCGATGTGCGCGCAACGGAGTTCGGTGAACCCGGAGAGTAATTGTGGAGTGGCGTGGCACGCGGCAGCACTTACGAAGGGTTATGGTGGAAACCCCCCCCTCGGGCCGGTCCGTATCCCCCCCCACGGACCGGCCCGTTTTCTTTCGGGCCGCGGGACCGGTCGCGCACCGGTCGTGAGCCGGCCCCGCGGGTCCGTCCTCCGTCAGCTCCGTCCGGCCCAGATGTTGGTGCCCGCGGTGTCCACGGCGAAGGTGTCGATCTCGGCCAATTCCTCGGCGGACAGCGGGGGCCCGGCGAGCGCCGCGACGTTCTCCTCCAGCTGCCCCACGCTGGAGGCGCCGATCAGGGCGGAGGTCATCCGGCCGTCGCGCAGCACCCAGCCGAGCGCCAGCTGGGCGAGCGACTGGCCGCGCCGCCGGGCGATGTCGTTCAGCCCGTTCAACCGGCGGAGCACCTCCTCCGAGAGCAGGCCGGGGTCCAGGGACTTGCCCTGGGTGGCGCGCGAGCCCTCGGGGATGCCTGTCAGGTACTTCCCGGTGAGCAGGCCCTGGGCGAGCGGTACGAAGGAGATGCAGCCCATGCCGGCCTCCTCCAGGGTGTCGAGCAGACCGTCGTCCTCGATCCAGCGGTTGATCATCGAGTAGGACGGCTGGTGGATCAGCGCCGGGACACCCATCTCCCGGAGCAGCCGGGCCGCCTCGGCGGTCTGCTCCGCGTTGTACGAGGACACCCCCACGTACAGCGCCTTGCCCTGCCGGACGGCGGAGGCCAGCGCCCCCATCGTCTCCTCCAGCGGGGTGTCCGGGTCGAAGCGGTGGGAGTAGAAGATGTCGACGTAGTCCAGGCCCATCCGCTTCAGCGAGGCGTCGAGCGAGGACAGCAGGTACTTGCGGGAGCCCCATTCGCCGTACGGGCCCGGGTGCATCTCGTAGCCGGCCTTGGTGGAGACGATCAGCTCGTCCCGGTACGGGGCGAAGTCCTGGTGGAAGATCTTGCCGAAGTTGAGCTCGGCGGAGCCGGGCGGCGGCCCGTAGTTGTTGGCCAGGTCGAAGTGGGTCACACCGAGATCGAAGGCGCGGCGCAGGATCGCCCGCTGGGAGTCCAGCGTGCGGTCGTCGCCGAAGTTGTGCCAGAGGCCGAGCGAGACGGCAGGGAGCTTGAGACCGCTGCGGCCGGTGCGGCGGTACTCCATGGAGGCGTAACGCGTGTCGGCGGCCAGGTAATGGAGAGGGGAATCAGTCACGTTTCTCTCCTTATCACGGACTTGTGACAGACCGGGTTGGGACGGTGTGCCGCTTGCGCAGTAATGTGGCGGCTTCGGGGGCCGTCATGACGCGGCGGGCGACGGACCCTGTGTACCGGCGCGGTGACCCCAGGGGGCGACCCCGGACCCCGGGCACAGGGGTGGGCGGGCCCGCACGGAACCGAGAGGTGAACTCAGTGAACTTGCGTGACCTGGTGTATGGGCTCTACGCGCGCCGGGTGGAGGCACGCCTGGACCACACCCAGGTGCCCAAGCACATCGGCGTCATCCTCGACGGCAACCGGCGCTGGGCGAAGGCGTCCGGCGGCACGGCCGCGCAGGGCCACCAGGCCGGCGCGGACAAGATCAAGGAACTCCTCGGCTGGTGCAGCGAGACGGACGTGGAAGTCGTCACGCTCTGGCTGCTGTCCACGGACAACTTCGACCGGCCCGAGGCCGAGCTGACCCCGCTCCTCAAGATCATCGAGAACACCGTGCGCGACCTCGCGGCGGACGGCCGCTGGCGGGTCCACCACGTCGGCACGCTCGACCTGCTGCCCTCCCACACCCAGACCGTGCTCAAGGAGGCCGAGCAGGCCACGATCGGGGTCGACGGAATACTGGTCAACGTCGCCGTCGGCTACGGCGGGCGGCAGGAGATCGCGGACGCGGTCCGCTCGCTGCTGCTGGAGCACTCCGCCAAGGGGACGTCCTTCGAGGACCTGGCGGAGATCGTCTCCACCGACCTGATCTCCGAGCACCTCTACACCCGGGGCCAGCCCGACCCGGACCTGGTCATCCGCACCAGCGGCGAGCAGCGGCTGTCCGGCTTCATGCTCTGGCAGAGCGCGCACTCCGAGTACTACTTCTGCGAGGTCTTCTGGCCGGCCTTCCGCCGGGTCGACTTCCTGCGCGCCCTGCGCGACTACGCGGCCCGCCACCGCCGCTACGGCGGCTGACGCCGCGTCCGTCCCCGGCCCCTGCGGCGCGGGAACGGAACGGTGCGGACGGCACCCCGGGCCACAGGAGCCCGGGGCACAACTCCCAGCTCACCCGCCCCGGGCGGCATGGCTTCGCGGGTTCGAGGGAATACCCCTGACAGGTCGACATCCGGTCAGGAACCAGGCGGATGTCGTGTCCAGAAGAGCGGCATGGAGTCCGCTCGCCCGGGAGGCCCTTTGCACACGAAGGACCGTACACACCGTGCGGCCGACGCGGAGGGCCGGTGCTCGGCCCGCGCAACGGGGCCAGAGCCCGGTCCGTTCTCTCCCATTGGGATGCTCCGCGACGCCGTCGCACCCCAACCTCGTCCGAGGGGGTACGTCCTTCCGTGGTGACCAGCACAAAGCGCCGCATTCCCGACAGGCGCACCTACGTTCTCGACACCAGCGTGCTGCTGGCCGATCCGAACGCCATGGCCCGGTTCGACGAGCACGAAGTCGTGCTCCCGATCGTCGTGGTCACGGAACTGGAGGCCAAACGGCACCACCCGGAGCTCGGTTACTTCGCCAGGCAGGCCCTGCGCCTGCTGGACGACCTCCGGGTCAGGTACGGCCGGCTGGACGCCCCGATCCCGCTCGGAGACCTGGGCGGAACGCTGCGCGTCGAGCTCAACCATTCCGATCCCGGAGTGCTGCCCGCCGGCTACCGGTTGGGGGACAACGACTCACGGATCCTCGCGGTCGCACGCAACCTCCAGGCCGAGGGGTACGACGTCACGGTCGTCTCCAAGGACCTGCCCCTGCGCATCAAGGCGTCCTCGGTCGGCCTCCTCGCCGAGGAGTACCGCGCCGAACTCGCCATCACCGACTCCGGCTGGACGGGCATGTCGGAGCTCCCGCTCGGCGCGGAGCAGGTGGACCTCCTCTACGGGGAGGAGACGCTGTACGTGCCGGAGGCCGCCGAACTGCCCGTGCACACCGGGCTGGTCCTGCGCTCCGAGCGCGGCAAGGCGCTCGGCCGGGTCACCGCCGAGGGCAATGTGCGCCTGGTGCGCGGCGACCGGGAGGTCTTCGGCATCCACGGCCGCAGCGCCGAACAGCGCATCGCGCTCGACCTGCTCCTCGACTCGGACGTCGGCATCGTGTCCCTGGGCGGCCGGGCCGGCACCGGCAAGTCGGCGCTGGCGCTCTGCGCCGGGCTCGAAGCCGTCCTGGAGCGCAGGCAGCACCAGAAGGTGATGGTCTTCCGTCCGCTGTACGCGGTCGGCGGGCAGGAGCTGGGCTATCTCCCCGGCACCGAGGCCGAGAAGATGAGCCCCTGGGCGCAGGCGGTCTTCGACACGCTCTCGGCGGTCGCCGGGCGCGAGGTGATCGAGGAGGTGCTGGGGCGCGGCATGCTGGAGATCCTGCCGCTCACCCACATCCGGGGCCGTTCGCTGCACGACGCCTTCGTGATCGTCGACGAGGCGCAGTCGCTCGAACGGAACGTCCTGCTGACCGTGTTGTCCAGGATCGGGTCGAATTCCCGGGTTGTGCTCACGCATGACGTGGCCCAGCGGGACAACCTCAGGGTCGGCCGGTACGACGGGGTCGTCGCCGTGGTCGAGAAGCTGAAGGGGCATCCGCTCTTCGCGCACGTCACGCTCACCCGCTCCGAGCGTTCGCACATCGCCGCACTGGTGACCGAAATGCTGGAGGAAGGCCAGATCTGATACGGGATACGACAGTTGGTGCCGCCCGGCGAGCGCAGTAGCTTAGCCGGGCGGCACCGTGCTGCGGCGGCATTTTCGTAAATCACTTGCTCCGAACGAGGTGTGAGCTTTCACACGCAACGGAGAATTGCTTCCCGGTGCTCCGTTCCGGCAGAGTCTTGCTTCCGTCAGGCCCCGCATACGGCACATGAGCACCTCCAGAGGTGCCACGCACCACACAACTCAACAAATGCCGTCCGTATGCCGCCCGCGAGTACCACGCGGCACTCCTTCGCGGAGTCGCCCACCGGGCCCGTGCCTCCCGTGACCCAAGCAGTGGGGAGGCCAGCGCCAGGGGCACGATTGCGTCCGCGAGGTCACCTAAGCGGGCGATGCTGGAAGGACACCGTGTGAGCCGGATCTCGGTCCGGGGATTCGCCGTGGCATCTGCCACTGCGGTCACCACCGTCGGCGCCGTCGTAGGCGTTGCCTCGGGCAGCACTCCCGCTGTCGATGACAACAACTTCGAGGCGACCGCAGCCGACACGACGCTTCTCGCCGACATCCCTGCGGGCGAACAGGCCCAGGTGCAGACCGCCTCGCTGACGCAGCAGGCCGACGCCCAGGCATCCGCGGCCGACGCCGCGGCGAAGAAGTCCGTGGAGGAAGCGGCCCGCATCCAGGCCGCCAAGGACGCCAAGGCGAAGAAGCAGGCGGCCGAGGACAAGCTGGAGAAGGAGCGCCAGGAGAAGAAGGAGCGCGCCGAGCGCGCCAGCCGCTCCTCGGTCCGCGACGCCTCCTCCTTCGCCACGCAGGGCTCGTACACCGTGGCCGAGGTCCAGGCGATGGCTCGTCAGATGATCCCCGGCGACCAGTTCCAGTGCTTCAGCAACATCGTGAACCACGAGTCCACCTGGAACTACCGGGCGACCAACCCGTCCTCCGGTGCCTACGGCCTCGTCCAGGCGCTGCCCGGTTCCAAGATGGCGTCCGCCGGTGCCGACTGGCAGACCAACCCGGCCACCCAGATCAAGTGGGGCCTCAACTACATGAACGGCCGCTACGGCAGCCCGTGTGGTGCCTGGTCCTTCTGGCAGGCCAACCACTGGTACTAGATCCGGAGCCCTTCGAGGTTCGCGGTTCGAACGTGCAGAGCCCCTCGCCGTCCTACGGTGGGGGGCTTCGCGCGTGTACGGTCGGTCCGAACCGTCGGTGGGGGAGCGGCGGAGAGAAGACGGGGGAAGAGGAACGATCATGTCGAAGATTCCGGGGTGGCTCGGCCGGCTCGGGGCCGAACTGACCGAACTGGGCGACCGGCTGGAGCAGCGCCGGGCCGAGGCCGAGGGGGACGGAACCCTGCGGCCCGGTTTCGAACCGGCCGAGGCCGTCGCCGGGTCCGCCGGAGCCGTACCGGACGACGCCCGGCCCGGTGCCGCGGCCGACACCGACCATGTGCCGCCGCCGCCCTCGTACGCGCCTTCCGTGGCCGCCCGGCCCGATCCGGTCGCGGCGATCCCCTGGGGGATGCGGGTCGCGGCCGAGGCGGGCTGGCGGCTGCTCGTCCTCGCGGGCACGCTCTGGGTGCTGATGCGGATCATCAGCACCGTGGAGCTGGTGGTCCTGGCCTTCGTCGCCGCGCTGCTCGTCACCGCGATGCTCCAGCCGACGGTCGCCAGGCTGCGGCGGCGCGGGCTGCCGCGCGGGCTGGCCACCGCGGTCACCGCGGTCCTGGGCTTCGTCGTCATAGGGTTGGTCGGCTGGTTCGTGGTATGGCAGGTCATGGACAACCTCGACACCCTCTCCGACCGGGTGCGGGACGGCATCGACGAGCTGAAGCGCTGGCTGCTCGACAGCCCCTTCCACGTCACCGAGCAGCAGATCAACGACATCGCGAAGAACCTCAGCGACACCATCGGCACCAACACCGAACAGATCACCTCCGCCGGGCTGGAGGGCGTCACCGTGATGGTGGAGGTCCTCACCGGGATGCTGCTGGCGATGTTCTCGACGCTCTTCCTGCTGTACGACGGGAAGCGCATCTGGGAGTGGGTGCTGAAGCTGGTGCCCGCCCAGGCACGGCCGGGCGTCGCGGGTGCCGGGCCGCGCGCCTGGCAGACGCTGACCGCCTATGTGCGGGGCACCGTCATAGTGGCGTTGATCGACGCGATCTTCATCGGGCTCGGGATCTTCTTCCTCGATGTGCCGATGGCGGTGCCGCTGGCCGTCTTCATCTTCCTCTTCGCCTTCATCCCGCTGGTCGGCGCCGTGGTCTCCGGGGCGCTGGCGGTGGTCGTCGCGCTGGTCACCGAGGGCGTGTTCACCGCGCTGATGGTGCTGGTGGTGGTGCTCGCCGTGCAGCAGATCGAGGGCCATGTGCTGCAGCCGTTCATCCTGGGGCGGGCGGTGCGGGTGCATCCGCTGGCCGTCGTGCTCTCCGTCGCCGCCGGCGGACTCATCGCCGGCATCGGGGGAGCCGTCGTCGCGGTGCCGCTGGTCGCGGTCACCAACACGGTGGTCGGCTATCTGCGGACGTTCGGCCGGGAGGAGGCCCTGCGGTACGCGCCGCAGCCGCGCGGGGCGAGCGCCGTCGACGTCGCCCCGACGCCCGCGCCGGTGCCGTCCGCCGGGAAGGCCGGTTCCGGTTCCGGCGACGGCGGGGACGGCGTGTACGGCGGGGTCGACGCGTAGGACCGGCCCGGCGGCCGGTGAACGGCCGTGGTGAACGGCACGTGGTGAACGGCCCGGCGGGCGGGTGCGGTACGCGGTGAACGGCCCGGCGGGCGGGTGCGAGAAGGGCCCCGGGGACGGTCGGTCGTCCACGGGGCCCTTCTCGCACCACAGGGTACTGCCGGTCTACTCGGCGAGCACGGCCTCGGCGTCGAGGGTCACGCCGACCGCCTGGATCACCGAGGCGATCTTGACGGCTTCCTGGATGGTCTCGCGGTCCACGCCGGCCTTGCGCAGGACCTGCTCGTGGGAGTCCAGGCACTGGCCGCAGCCGTTGATCGCGGAGACGGCGAGCGACCACAGCTCGAAGTCGATCTTCTCCACGCCGGGCTTGCCGATGACGTTCATCCGCAGGCCCGCCCGGAGCGTCCCGTACTCGGGGTCCGACAGCAGGTGCCGGGTCCGGTAGAACACGTTGTTCATCGCCATGATGGCGGCGGCCGACTTCGCGGCGGAGTACGCCTCCGCGGAGAGGTTGGCCTTCGCCTCCGGCTCCAGCTCGCGCAGCACCTTCGGCGAGCGCGAGGCGATCGCGCAGGCGAGGACGGTGCCCCACAACTGCTGCTGCGGGAGCTCGCTGTTGCCGATGACCGAGCCGAGGTTCAGCTTCAGGTCCTTGGCGAAGTCCGGTACGGCGGCCTTCAGTTCGTCGAGTGCCATGTCGCCGTCAGCTCACTCGCCCGAGAGGAGCGCGACCGGGTCGAGGGTGTCCTCGCCCTTGGTCCAGTTGCACGGGCACAGCTCGTCGGTCTGCAGGGCGTCGAGGACCCGCAGGACCTCCTTGGGGTTACGGCCCACGGAACCGGCGGTCACCATCGTGAACTGGATCTCGTTGTTCTGGTCGACGATGAAGACGGCGCGCTGGGCGAAGCCGTCCTCGCCCTCGATGCCGAGGTCACGCATGAGCTCGTGCTTCGAGTCGGCCAGCATCGGGAAGGGCAGGTCGGTCAGGTCCGGGTGGTCCTTGCGCCAGGCGTGGTGCACGAACTCGGAGTCACCGGAGAAGCCGAGGATCTGGGCGTCACGGTCGGCGAACTCGTCGTTCAGCTTGCCGAAGGCGGCGATCTCGGTGGGGCACACGAAGGTGAAGTCCTTGGGCCACGCGAAGACGATCTTCCACTTGCCCTCGTAGGTCTTGTGGTTGATCTGCTCGAACTCCTTGCCCTTCTCCAGCGAGACACAGGCAGTCAGATCGAACTCGGGGAACTTGTCACCGACAGTGAGCACGCGCTCTCCTTGCAGCGTTGGAACTCCCTTTTTGGGGGAGTTCCTGAGGGTTGGACAAAGTCCACCTTGGCACAGGGTGCATTGATCACGGAAATAGCTACACTTTGCTGTGATGATCGGAGGTGCCTATCAGTGGCGCAAGGGATTCAGGGCAATCGACCCAAACAGCCCAGCCTCTCGCAGCTGCGCGCCTTCGTGGCCGTCGCCGAATATCTGCACTTCAGGGATGCCGCGGCAGCAATCGGGATGAGTCAGCCCGCGCTGTCCGGGGCCGTGTCCGCACTGGAGGAGGCACTGGGTGTCCAGCTCATCGAGCGTACGACGCGCAAGGTGCTGCTCTCGCCGGCCGGGGAGCGGCTGGCGGGGCGGGCGCGGGCGGTGCTGGAGGCCGTCGGTGAGCTGATGGAGGAGGCGGAGGCGGTCCGGGCGCCGTTCACCGGAGTGCTCAGGCTCGGTGTGATCCCGACCGTCGCCCCGTATCTGCTGCCGACCGTGCTGCGGCTGGTCCACGAGCGCTACCCGGAACTGGACCTCCAGGTGCACGAGGAGCAGACCTCCTCGCTGCTGGAGGGGCTGGCGGCGGGACGGCTGGACCTGCTGCTGCTCGCGGTGCCGCTCGGGGTGCCCGGAGTCACCGAACTCCCGCTGTTCGACGAGGACTTCGTGCTGGTGATGGAGCGGGACCACTGGCTGGGCGGGCGGGCCGACATTCCGCGCGAGGCCCTGCGCGAACTGCCGCTGCTGCTCCTCGACGAGGGGCACTGCCTGCGCGACCAGGCCCTCGACATATGCCGGGAGGCGGGACGCACGGAAGGGGCGCCGGTCACCACGACCGCGGCCGGGCTCTCCACGCTGGTGCAGCTGGTGGCCGGCGGGCTCGGGGTGACGCTGCTGCCGCGCACCGCCGTGCCGGTCGAGACCGGCCGCAACGACGCGCTGGCCACCGGGTACTTCGCGGAGCCCGCCCCGTCGCGGCGGGTGGCGCTGGCGATGCGGACGGGGGCGGCGCGGCACGAGGAGTTCGAGGAGTTCGCGGCGGCGCTGCGGGAGGCGATGGCGGCGCTGCCGGTCCGGGTGACCGACGGCGTACGGGACGGACACGGCGGCTGACGACGCCGACGGGCGTGGCGGCCGAGGGGAAAGGCGGACGAGGGCGACGCGAAGGGGTGCGGTCCCGCAGGACCCGCACCCCTTCACCCGCTCACCGTTCCGTCACTCCGTGCGCAGCCCGTCCGGTCGCATCATGCGCCACAGCGGAGGCAGCGACACCAGCGTCACCAGCGCGATCAGCGCCGCGCCCGCACCCGTCAGCGGCAGGAACAGCCACCAGTTGGTGACCTCCTTGTCGAGCATGGTGATCAGGGTCGCGCCCAGGCCGAGCCCGCCCGCGATGGCCACCGCCAGCCCGATGACCACCGGAACCGCCGTCTGCCAGAGCACCGACCAGCCCAGCGTGGAGCGCCGGGTGCCGAAGGCGACCAGCACCGACAGCAGGCGCTTGCGCTCACGCAACTGCTCCAGCTGCGAGACCAGCATCGAGGCCGCGATCAGCAGCAGCGTCACCGTCCCGCCGACCTGGAGGCCGCGCTGCACGCTGGCGTACTTCTTGTCCCGGGCCACCGACTGGAAGGTCGACACCCGCGCGGTGGGGTCGATCCCGGCCACCGTGTTCCGCACGTACTCCGCGACGTCCGGCACGCTCTCGTCGACCTCGACCTGAGTCTCGGTCGTCGCGCCCGGCAGGGTGCTCGGGTCCGCCGCCCCGAGGGTCGCCAGGATGCCGGTGGTCTCGTTGCCCAGCGCGCTGTCCCGGGCCGTGACCGTCCGGGAACCGGCGGGCAACGTCCACCGCACCGACTTCCCGGCGCCACCCGCCTCGATCAGGACGTCCTCGCCCTTGCGGGCCGTCTTGTCGATCCACCGCGACATCCCCTCGTTCTTCGCGGGGTGGGAGACGAAGGTGTCGCCGTCCTTGCAGGCGCCGATCGAGGCCATCTCGCGCAGGCTCGCGCAGTCGGCGACGGTCAGGCTGGTGGTCCGCTGGACCTCTTCGTCGTCGGAGCTGCCCGGGTGGGTGACGTACACGTTGACCTTGCCGACGACCGCCTTCACGCCCTTGGTGGCCCGGAGCGCCTCGGCGGTCCTGGTGGCACCGTCCGAGGTGACCTTCGCGGAGTACGAGAAGAACTGGGCCCTCGAGGTGTTCTGCCTGATCACCTTGTTGAACTCGTCGCCGATCGCGGCGAACATCATCTGCAGCGCCACCGCGCCCGCGACCGCCACCGTGATGCCGCTGACCGCCCGGGAGGCCGCCCCGCTGCTCAGCTGCAGCCGACGCACGGCGAGCTGCCAGGGCACCGGGCCGCCGTGCAGCCGGTTCACCAGCGCCTCGACCAGCCAGGGCAGCAGCAGCGCGAGCCCGACCAGGACCAGCACCGCCCCACCCGCGATCGGATACGGGTTGACCGGACCGTACGCGTCGACCTTGCCGGTCAGGCCGAGCACCGCCAGACCGGCGACCGGCACCGGCAGCCGCCACCAGAGCCGCCGCTTGCGGCTGTGGCCGTTGCGGATGACGCCGAGGGGCTCGATCACCACCGCGCGCATCGCGCCGAGCGTCACCACCACCGCCGTCAGCGGCACCGCGACGACCACCAGCGCCATCAGCAGGGGATCGGGCACCAGGTCGGCCGGGAAGACACTGACGTTCCACACCTCGACGCCGCCGACGAACTCCCGGCCCACGAAGAAGAACACCACACCCGTCACCACACCGAGGAGCGCCCCGAACAGGGCCTCGCCCGCCGCGATCCGCCGGGTCATCCGGATGTCCGTGCCGACCAGGCGCAGCGCGGCGAGCCTGCGGTCACGGCGGTCGCCGCCGAACCGCACCGCGGTCACGATGAAGATCGCGACCGGCATCAGCAGCACCACGCAGATCATGATGATCAGCACGATCAGGACGGGCGGCATCTCCTCGCCCATGTTCCGGTCGCCGTACCCGGCGATCCGCTGGCCGTTGTGGTCGGCGGTCAGGGTGTCGTTGCCCGCGTAATAGACCAGGTCGCTCGGCGAGACCAGGCCCGGGTCGCCGATCGTGCCGATGATCCGGTACGGCAGCCGGTCCTTGAGGAGGCTGCCGTCGGAGGAGTCCAGCAGCTCCTTCAGCGCGGGGGAGACCACGGCCTCGCCCGGGGCGGGGAAGCGGTCGACGCCCGGCGGGCGCACCGGGTGCGCGCCGTCCGCTCGCATCAGCTGGCCCTCCACGACGCGGCCGCGGAACTCCGTCTCGACGTCGGCCCGCAGCACCGAGACATCGGACTTCGGGGCCGGTTTGCCCGGCGAGTCGTCGATGACGCTCGGGGCGCGGGCCGCGCTGCGGTCCGTGCGCTGCTGGAGCATGTGCGGAACGGAGGCGGCGGTCAGCAGCAGGGCCACGCCGAGGCCGACGCCGACGGCGGTCAGCGCGGTGCGGATCCAGCCCTCGCGACCGCCCCCGGCGCCGAAGCGCATGCCGAGGCCGAGGTCGCGCATCCAGGCCGCGAGGCCGGTGGGGGCGGTGGGGCGAGGGGCGGCGGGCGGGGCCGCCGGGTTCTTCTCGTCGAGCAGGGTCATCCGATGTGCTCCAGGTCGCGGGTCCGCCCGTCGCGCACGGTGACGTCACGGTCGGAGTACGCGGCCACCCGCGCCTCGTGGGTCACCAGGACCACGGCGACGTTGGTGGACCGGGCGGCCTCGGTGAGCAGCTGCATCACGCGCTCGCCGTTCAGCGAGTCCAGGGCGCCGGTCGGCTCGTCCGCGAAGATCACCTTCGGGGAGGCGGACAGCGCGCGGGCCACGGCGACGCGCTGGCCCTGACCGCCGGAGACCTCGCCCGGCCGCTTGGCGGCGACGGTCTCGACCTCCAGCCGCTCCAGCCAGTGCAGGGCGGTGCGCTCGGCCTCCTTGCGCTTGGCCCCGGCCAGCCGGAGCGGCAGCGCGACGTTCTCCACGCAGGTCAGCTCCGGGACGAGCTGGCCGAACTGGAAGACGAAGCCGAACTCGGTACGGCGCAGGGCGCTGCGCTCGGCGTCCGACATGGCGGAGAGCTCGCGGCCCGCGTAGGTGATCGTGCCGCTGTCCGGGGTGACGATGCCCGCGAGGCAGTGCAGCAGGGTCGACTTGCCGGACCCGGAGGGGCCCAGCACGGCGACGACCTCGCCGGGGTGGATGGAGAAGGACGCGCCGTCGAGCGCGGGTGTCCGGCCGTACGTCTTGTGCAGGTTGTCGGCGCTGAGCAGGGAACCGGCGGGGATCACGCGCCCACCTCCATGGCGAGTCGGTCGAGCCGGGCGGCGGTCAGTTCCAGCCAGCGCAGATCGGCTTCGAGGTGGAAGAGCGCGTGGTCGCAGATCAGCTGGTCGGCGAGATCGCCCGAGCGCTTGCGGTCGGTGAGTATGCGCATCAGGCGCAGGTGCTCGGCGCGCTGGGTGTCCAGCAGGGACTCCGCGCTGCGCCCGGTGAGCAGGGCCAGGACGACCTTGGTGTAGAGCGTCGACTGGAGGTACGGCTCGGGCTTCTCCGGCTGCGCGAGCCAGGCGCCGACATCGGTGATCCCGGCCTCGGTGATCGCGTACCGCTTGCGCTCGGGGCCACCCCCGCTCTCGATGCCGTCGACCTCGACGAGGCCGTTCTTGAGGAGCCGGGACATGGTCGAGTAGACCTGCCCGTAGTGCAGGGGGCGGTCATGGCCGAACTTCTCGTCGAACTCGCGCTTGAGGTCGTAGCCATGACGGGGGCCGGACTCCAGGAGCCCGAGCAGGGTGTGGCCGATAGACATGCGGAGAACTGTACACGGTGTGTATACCCGCGATGTATACCCCCGGTGCATACCTCGATCGCCGCCCCGCGGGGCCCCGGAACTCAGGCCTCCGGCGGCTCCCGCGGCTCACTCGGCTCCCGGCTCTCCTGCGGCCCCGGCGCCTCCCGCGAGTTCTTCGGCGGGCGTCCCCGGCGCGGGATCGGCCGGGCCGTGCCCGGCAGCCGGCCCGCCTCCGCCAGCGCGCGGCGCAGCAGGAACTCGATCTGGGCGTTCGCGCTGCGCAGTTCGTCGGAGGCCCAGCGGGCCAGGGCGTCGTGCACCGCGGGATCCAGCCGCAGCAGCATCTGCTTGCGCTGCGGCGGCTTCCCGCGCGCCGGGGTCTCTTCGGTCACTGGTAGAGAGTGCCCGTGTTGAGGACCGGCTGCGCCGCGCGGTCCCCGCACAGCACCACCATCAGATTGCTGACCATGGCCGCCTTCCGCTCCGAGTCGAGCTCGACGATGTCCTGCTCGGCGATCCGGGTCAGCGCCATCTCGACCATGCCGACCGCGCCCTCGACGATCTGCTGCCTGGCCGCGACCACCGCTCCGGCCTGCTGGCGCTGGAGCATCGCGGAGGCGATCTCGGGGGCGTACGCGAGGTGGCTGAAGCGTGACTCGATGATCCGGACCCCGGCCGCCTGCACCCGGGCGGTCAGCTCCACGGCCAGCTTCTCGGTGATCTCCTCGGCGTTGCCGCGCAGCGAGAGGCCGTCCTCGTCGTGGGCGTCGTAGGGGTACTCGATCGCGATGTGCCGGACGGCCGCCTCGGTCTGGGTGGCGACGAACTCCAGGAAGTCGTCGACCTCGAAGAGGGCCTGCGCGGTGTCCTCGACCTTCCAGACGACGATCGCGGCCAGCTCGATCGGGTTGCCGTAGGCGTCGTTGACCTTGAGGACCGCGGTCTCGTGGTTGCGGACCCGGGTGGAGATCTTCCGGCTGCTGGTGAGCGGGTTGATCCAGCGCAGTCCGTCCGCGCGGATCGTGCCGACGTACCGGCCGAAGAGCTGGATCACCCGGGCCTCGCCCGGTGCGACCATCTTCACACCCGTCATGCAGAAGAACGAGGCGATGACGAGCAGGACCCCGAAGATGCAGACCGGGACGCCCACGCCGTTGTTCCCGTTCGAGCCGACGACGCCGCCGATGACGGCGAGGCCGATGCCGGCGATCACCCCGAGCACGGTCAGCAGCAGGCCGAGACCGCCGGGGATGCTGTGCGCCGTCACCTCTCTCACCTGCGGTTCGGGCATCTGTGGCGTGTCGGGTGCGAGTTCTGCGGGCAGGGTCGCCACCTGGTGCGGATTGCTGTGATCGGTCATGAGATCCCCCGTTTCGTGCGGTCGACTCGTGCTAGCAATGTGATTACACATTACAGCTCCTCGCAACCCTGGACACCTCTCGTGAGTCGGTTCCCTACAGAACGGGTGCTGATTGTCACGTCCGATGAAGACCGCATCGCTTGCTTTTTGTCCTCGCCTAAGGTGTTAGCTGGCTGGGCCGAGTGGATCCGGTCCAGCAGAGAAACGGGAGCAACACAGCGATGGGTCGAGCTGATGCGCGACGAGCCCAGCGGCGCGGAGCGCGGCGGGCCTCCAGGAGCGGCGGCATACGCAGACTCTTCACCTGGAAGAAGATGCTGGGCGCCTTCTTCGGGCTCTGCCTGCTGCTCATGGGCGCCTTCGTCGCGCTCTACATGTACGTGGACATCCCGAAGGCCAACGCCCTGGCCGAGCGGCAGAGCAACGTCTACCAGTACAGCGACGGCTCCCTGCTGACCCGGACCGGTGACGGCGTCAACCGCCAGATCGTGGACCTGGCGGAGGTTCCCAAGGACGTGCAGCACACCTTCGTCGCCGCCGAGAACAAGACGTTCTACGACGACAAGGGCATCGACCTGAAGGGCACCGCCCGGGGCATCCTCAACACGCTCAGCGGCAAGGGCAAGCAGGGTGGCTCGACCATCACCCAGCAGTACGTGAAGAACTACTACCTGACGCAGGACCCGACGATCAGCCGGAAGCTCAAGGAACTGGTGATCTCCCTCAAGGTCGACCAGAAGAAGAGCAAGAACTACATCCTCGCCGGGTACATCAACACCGCGTACTACGGGCGCGGCGCGAGCGGCATCCAGGCCGCGGCGCAGGCCTACTACGGGGTCGACGCCAAGGACCTCGACGTCTCCCAGGGCGCCTACCTGGCCTCCGTGCTCCAGGCCCCCAGCCAGTACGACTGGGCGACCGCGTCGGAGACCGGCAAGAAGCTGGTCAAGGACCGCTGGGCCTACACGCTCGACAACATGGTCGAGATGCACTGGCTCGACAAGGCCGAGCGCGCCAAGCTGAAGTTCCCGGTCCCGCAGAAGCCCAAGCCCGCCAAGGGCATGGAGGGCCAGACCGGCTACCTCGTCGAGGCGGCCAACAAGGAGCTGGAGAAGCAGGGCGTCACCGCGGAGATGCGGCAGGCCGGCGGCTGGACCTTCACGCTCAACATCGACAAGAAGCGGCAGAAGCAGCTGGAGGCGTCGGTCGACCGCCAGCTGGAGTCCAAGCTGGACCGCGAGGGCAACAAGGTCGACGCGACCGTCCAGGCGGGCGCCACCTCCGTGAACCCGAAGACCGGCGCCGTCGTCGCGCTGTACGGCGGGGTGGACTACGTCAAGCACTACTACTCCAACGCCACGCGCCAGGACTACCAGCCCGCCTCCACCTTCAAGCCGCTGGTGTTCGCCTCCGCGCTGGAGAACGAGGCCAAGACCCAGAGCGGCGACCTGATCGGCGTCAACACCCGCTACGACGGCACCAGCAAGCGGCCCGTCGTGGGCAGCGACACCCCGTTCGCCCCGCAGAACGAGGACGACGTCAGCTACGGCGACGTCACCGTGCAGACCGCCATGAACAAGTCGATCAACTCGGCCTTCGCACAGATGGTCGTCGACGTCGGCCCGGCCGCGGTGAAGAAGACCGCGCTCGCGCTCGGCGTCCCCGACAAGAACTTCCCCGAGCGCCCCGCCATCACGCTGGGCACGATGAACGCCTCGACCTGGGACATGGCGGGCGCGTACGCCACGCTCGACAACCACGGCAAGAAGGTCACCCCGTTCATCGTGAAGTCCGCCAAGCACCGCGAGCGGACGGTCGAGCCGGTCGAGGGCATCGGCAGCCAGGTCATCAGCCGCAAGTCCGCCGACACCGTCACCTCCGTCCTGCAGGGCGTCGTGAAGAACGGCTCCGGCAGCAGGGCGGCCAACGCCTCGGCCTACGAGGCGGCGGGCAAGACGGGTACGTCGGAGAACAACAAGTCGGCCTGGTTCGCCGCCTACACCCCGGACCTGACCACGGTCGTCGCGCTCTTCGGCGAGTCGCCCAAGGAGGGCGGCGGCCAGGTCAGCCTGACCGGCACCGCCAACTCCGGCCGGGCCAACGGCGGTGGCTTCCCCGCGGAGATCTGGGCGGACTACACGCTCGGCGCGCTCAACGGCTCCCACGCCACGTTCGACCTGGAGGACGTCGAGCAGGGCGAGGTCACCCTGCCGCCGTCGCAGAGCCCCTCGCAGTCGCCGAGCACCGACCCGTCGACGACGCAGTCGCCCTCCGCACCGGCGCAGAGCCCGAGCCAGTCGCCCAGCCAGTCGCCGAGTCAGTCGCCCGAGGTGCCGCCGACCCAGTCGCCCGACGTGCCGCCGAGCCAGTCCCCGGAGCCGCCGACCGGCGGGATCCCCGGCAAACCGGCCGACGGCAACGAGAGCGGCCTCGTCAACCACGTTCCCGGGCAGTGAGCGACTGAGCCGGCGACGAGCGCAGGGGGCGGGGGCGGTGCCGGCCGGCACCGCCCCCGCCCTGTTTCTCCTGTGTCTTCCGCGTGGCCTCAGCCGCCGTTGACCTGCTTGGCGATCCGGTCGCCGAGGTCCTTGTCCACGTTGCGCCAGTACTGCAGCGCCCGCTCCAGGACCGGTGCGCTCACCCCGTCCAGCAGATGGCCGGAAATATTGCTCACCAGCCGCTCGCGCGCCGCGTCGTCCAGAACCTTGCGCACCAGCGTGCCCGCCTGGCCCCAGTCGTCGTCCTCGCGGTGCAGCTTGTACGCCTCGTGGACCATCTCGCCCGCCGTCGCCCAGCCCGCGGGGTCGCCGAAGCGCTCGGTGTCCGCGGCCGGGCCGCCGTAGGAGTTCGGCGCGTAGACCGCTCCCGTACGGCTCGGCTCGTACCGCATCGGACCGTCCTTCGCGTACGAGTTCCGGCCGAAGCGCGGGCGGTTCGGGGGCAGCTGAGCGTAGTTCGGGCCGATCCGGTACCGGTGGGTGTCCGGGTACGAGAACAGCCGGCCGAGCAGCATCTTGTCGGGCGAGGGGCCGATGCCGGGCACCAGGTTCGACGGCTCGAAGGACGCCTGCTCGATGTGGACGAAGAAGTCCTCCGGATTCTCGTCGAGCGTCATCCGGCCGACCTCGATCTCGGGGTAGTCGGCGTGCGGCCACACCTTCGTCAGGTCGAACGGATTGAACCGGTAGTCCGGCGCGTCGTCGAACGGCATCACCTGGACGTACAGCGTCCAGCTCGGGTGGTCGCCGCGCTCGATCGCCTCGAACAGGTCGCGGCGGTGGACGTCGCCGTCCACCCCGGCCATCCGGTCGGCCTCGTCCTGCGGGTAGAAGTCGATGCCCTGGTCGGTCTTGAAGCGGTACTTCACCCAGAACCGCTCGCCGCCCGCGTTCACCCACATGTAGGTGTGCGAGCTGTAGCCGTTCATGTGGCGGTACGTCTTCGGGATGCCCCGGTCGCCCATCAGCCACGTCACCATGTGCGCGGACTCGGGGGACAGGGTCCAGAAGTCCCACTGCATGTCGTGGTCGCGCACCGCGCTGTCCGGGCGGCGCTTCTGCGAACGGATGAAGTCCTGGAACTTCATCGGGTCGCGCACGAAGAAGATCGGCGTGTTGTTGCCGACCATGTCGTAGTTGCCCTGCTCGGTATAGAACTTCAGGGCGAATCCGCGGGGGTCGCGCCAGGTGTCGGGGGAGCCCTGCTCACCGGCGACCGTGGAGAAGCGGGCGAGCATGGCGGTCTGCTTGCCCGGCTGGAAGAGGTCGGCCTTGGTGAACTGGCTGATGTCGTTGGTCACCCTGAAGGTGCCGTAGGCGCCCGACCCCTTGGCGTGGACCACCCGCTCCGGGACCCGCTCGCGGTTGAACTGGGCCATCTTCTCGATGAGGTAGTGGTCCTGGAGCAGGATCGGACCGTCGGCCCCGACGGTGAGCGAGTGCTCGTCGCTCTCCACCGGGATTCCGGCGTTGTTCGTGGTGTAGGAGGTGTTCCTGGTCTTCGGTTCCTCGGACACGAGCGCGTCCTCCCGTCAGTGGGGTTTTCGGTCAGGTCGTCTCGTTCACGACTGAAGTCAAACCCTCCGACAGGAGGTCGGCAACATTTCGTCACTGTCCGTGCGGGATTCTTCCCGGTGCCCCGCCCGGTTCCGTCGCTGCTACTGGGACCGGGTCGGCATCTCGAACCAGACCACCTTGCCGGTCGAGAGCCGGGTCGCTCCCCACCGTCTGGCCAGCCGGTTCACCAGGAACAGGCCGCGACCGCCCTCGTCCATGTCCCGCGCCCGGCGCTGCCGGGGCAGCTGCGGGGCGTCGTCGCCGACCTCGCAGCGCAGGATGTCGGTACGCAGCAGCCGCAGCGAAACAGGTCGCTCCGCGTAACGGACGGCGTTGGTGACCACCTCGCTGACGAGCAGCTCCACCGCGTCGGAGAGGTCGTCCAGCCCCCACCGGCTGAGCGCCCGGCGGGCCAGCCTGCGGGCCCGGCCCGGGGCGGTCTCCTCCGGTTCCAGGTGCCAGTAGGCGACGTCGCTCGGCGCGATCCCGTCGAACCGGGCGGCGAGCAGCGCGATGTCGTCGTCCCGGTCACCGGGACCGAGCATGTCCAGCACGTCGTCGCACAGCGCCTCCAGCGGCGGCGAGTGGTCCGGGCCGGTCAGCCGGGCGGTGGCCGCGAGCCGTTCGCGCAGCATCTCGATGCCGGTCCAGACGTCCCGCAGCCGCGACTCCACGAGGCCGTCGGTGTACAGCAGCAGCGTGGCACCGGCGGGCGCGTCCAGCTCGACCGCCTCGAAATCCACCCCGCCGACCCCGATCGGCGCCCCCGGCGGCACCCGCAACACCTCCGCACGGCCGCCGAGATGGAGCAGAACGGGCGGCGGATGCCCGGCGTTGGCGACGGTGATCCGGTGCGCGACCGGGTCGTACACCGCGTACATGCAGGTCGCCATGCGGTCGCTGCCGAGCCGCTGCGCCTGCTCGTCGAGGTGGTGCAGCACCTCCTGCGGCGGCAGGTCGAGCCCGGCCAGCGTCTGCGCGGTGGTGCGCAGCTGGCCCATGATCGCCGCGGACGTCATGGAGTGGCCCATGACGTCGCCGACGACCAGGGCGACCCTGCTCCCGGGCAGCGGGATCGCGTCGTACCAGTCGCCGCCGACCCGGGCCGTCTCGGCGGCCGGGAGGTAGCGGGAGGCGAGCCGGACGCCGGTCGGCTGCGGCAGCGAGTCGGGCAGCATCGTGCGCTGGAGCTCGTCGGCGATGTACGCCTCGCGCCCGTACAGCACGGCCTTGTCGATGCCGAGCGCGGTGTGCGTCGCCAGCTGGGCCGCGACCAGCAGGTCGTTGGCCTCGAAGGAGGGGCGTTCGGTGCCGCGCAGGAAGACGGCGGCGCCGATCACCCGCCGCCGCCCGCGCAGCGGGGCGAGGATCGCGCGGTGCCCGGTGGGCACCGCGCGGTCGGCGCCGAGCAGCTCGGGCAGCGCGGCGCGGGCCGCGGCGGAGTCCCCGAAGACCGGCCGTACGCCGCGCAGCACCTCGGCCAGCGCGCCGCCGGAACGGACCTCGCACAGCTCGGCCGCGGGCATCAGGTCGCTGTGCGGGTCGAGGACGGGCAGCCGCAGCCGCTCGATCTCCGAGCCGCTGTCCGTGCCCTCCTCGTTCAGCCGCAGCCGGTCGGACCGGCGCAGCCGCAGCACGAAGGGGGAGACCGGCCGCTCGTCGCCCACCGGGAGCGGGTCGCGGAGGTAGACCAGTATGGCGTCGGAGAACGTCGGCACGCTGGCCCGGCACAGGCCCAGCACGATCTCGTCCAGGTCTATGCCCCGGGCGATCCGCCGGGTGGCGGCGCCGACGAACCGCAGCCGGTCGCCCTCGCGACGGGCCGCGGCCTGGGGATCGAGTCCGGCGGGGCCGGTGGCCGCCGCGGGGCCGGGCCCGGTGGCCGGGCCCGGGATCGCGGCGGCGGCAGGGGAAGCGGCCGGTACGGCGTCCTGCTGCCGCGGCCGGGTGCGTTCCTGCGACCGGGAAGCGAGAGGCTGCCGGCCTTCGTGGGAGGTGGGGTGCTCCGTCACGCGTGGGATTCCGTCCGTCCGGGCCGGTTGTATGAGGCAATCACCTTGTGCGGCGTTACTGTGCCCCGGCAAGGGCGGCGACAACAACGGCTGTCACCGGATGCCCCGGGAGAAGGGGCTGAAACCGGATGCCTGCGGGGTGGGTCGGTGACGACGTCTCCGGCGACGGGGCGGGCAACGGCGAGCACGTCTCCACCCCCTCGTAGTGGCTCATACGACTCATACGACTGATGCGGCTCATACAGCTCATGCAGTGCGCGGTGCTCGTGCGATGACTTGTGGTCAGGTGCTGCGCCGCGCCTCCCGGTTGGGGTGGGGCGGCCCTCCGGAGGACGATCCTACGTTTGTCCCCCTGGGATGCATCAAGGGTCTCACGACGGCATGCGCGTGGGGGTACGGTCCCAGTCATCCGGAAGCACGGGAACCTGCCAGCGCGGATCGGGCCGCCAGTCCTCCCAGCCGTCCCGGAACGGGGCGCCCCACTGCCGGATCGTCTCGACGGCCGCGAGGCCCGCGGCCCGCACCTTTTGGGCGGCCCGGGGGCTCATCAGACCGGCCCGCTGGGCCATGTCGAACTCGTCCTCGTCGCGCCACACCCAGCTGTGGTCCGGGTAGACGGAGATGTCGAGGAAGTGGTCCTCGGAGTCGACGCCGCCCTCCCACCGGGTGTGCGGTGCCTCCAGGTTCACGTACCAGCTGCGGAACCGCCAGACGGGCTCCCAGAACAGCCAGACCGACCAGGGCTCGCCGGGCCGGGCGAGCTTCAGCACGCCGTTGCCGAGCCAGCTGGTGCGGGCAGTGGTGCGCGGGGCGGTGTAGCGGGTGGCGAGCGGCTCGGCGTGCACGTCGGCGCCGTTCGCCAGCACCGGCTTCACGCACTCGGTGCCCGGCGCCACCCACACGGCGAGCAACTCGTCGGTGTCCTGGACGACGGTGACCGGGCGGCAGATGTGGAACGGGGCCGGGGCGTCCTCCTGCCCCGGCTCCGGGGGCGGGCCGTTGCGGCGGTAGCGCCAGAGGACGTGGTCCCCCGGCGCCCAGTGCTCGGTCTCTCCGCTACTTGTACCTGCCATGGACGGATCTTAGAGGGGCGCGGCTCACGGGCGGGTCATCCGCAGTACGTCCAGGGCCTCGTCGAGCTGTTCCACGGTGAGGTCGCCGCGTTCGACGTAGCCCGAGTCCAGCACCACCTCGCGGATCGTGCGGCGCTCGGCGAGGGACCTCTTGGCGACCTTCGCCGCCTCCTCGTAGCCGATGTACTTGTTCAGCGGGGTGACGACGGAGGGGGAGGACTCGGCGTACTCCCTGGCCCGTTCCGTGTGCGCGGTGATCCCGTCGACCGTGCGGTCCGCGAGCAGCCGCGAGACGTTGGCCAGCAGCCGCACCGACTCCAGCAGGTTCTTCGCGATGACCGGGAGCATCACGTTCAGCTCGAAGTTGCCCGCGGCGCCCGCGACGGCGACCGTCGTGTCGTTCCCCATGACCTGGGCCGCGACCATCAGCACGGCCTCGGGAACGACCGGATTCACCTTCCCCGGCATGATCGAGGAGCCCGGCTGGAGGTCGGGGAGGGCGATCTCCGCCAGGCCGGTGCGCGGCCCCGACGCCATCCAGCGCAGGTCGTTGGAGATCTTGGTGAGCGAGACGGCCACGGTGCGGAGCTGGCCCGAGGTCTCGACCAGGCCGTCCCGCGCGCCCTGCGCCTCGAAGTGGTCACGGGCCTCGGTCAGCGGCAGTCCGGTGACCCGGGCGACCTCGGCGATGACGGCGGCGGAGAAGCCGGGCGGCGTGTTGATGCCGGTGCCGACCGCCGTGCCGCCCAGCGGGAGCTCGGCGAGACGGGGGAGAGAGGCGCGCAGCCGCTCGACGCCGTACCGGATCTGCGCCGCGTAGCCGCCGAACTCCTGGCCGAGGGTGACGGGCGTGGCGTCCATCAGGTGGGTGCGCCCCGACTTCACCACCGTCGCGAACTCGATGGACTTGCGTTCGAGGGAGGAAGCCAGGTGATCCAGTGCCGGAATCAGGTCGCCGGTGACGGCCGCGGTCGCGGCGATGTGGATGGACGAGGGGAAGACGTCGTTGGACGACTGCGAGGCGTTGACGTGATCGTTCGGATGGATCTCGCGGCCCAGGCGTTCGCCGGCGAGGGTGGCCACGACCTCGTTGGCGTTCATGTTGGACGAGGTGCCCGAGCCGGTCTGGAAGACGTCGACCGGGAAGTGGTCGTCCCACCGTCCGTCGGCGACCTCCTCGGCGGCCTCCTGGATCGCCAGGGCGATGTCCGGGTCGAGCACCCCCAGTTCGGCGTTCACCTTCGCGGCGGCGGCCTTGATCCTGGCCAGGGCCTCGATGTGGGCCCGCTCCAGCCGCTGTCCGGAGACCGGGAAGTTCTCCACGGCGCGCTGCGTCTGGGCCCGCCACCTGGCGTCCGCCGGGACCCTCACCTCGCCCATCGAATCGTGCTCGACGCGGAAATTCGTGCCGTCCGCGGGGGCCGGTGCGCCGCCCTGTGACTCGTTCATGGGTTCAACCTCCTGAAAAAGTTGAGCACTTGTCTTGTTGTTTCTATTCCCAAGAGGGCTACCGACCAGTAAATACCGGGGGTAACCACAACCCGGGAGGCGCAATGAGGCGCACGAGACACAGGCTTCGCCGTACGGTCGCGACCGCCGCGGCCATGGCGGCGGCGCTCGGCGGCGCGGTCGCCGCCGCAGGACCGTCAGGCGCGGCGGAACGGTCCGGTACCACCCCTACCGCATCCACCCCCCTGTCACCGGAGCTGGAGGCCATCCGCGCCGCGGAGGCCACCCGGCTGTACGGCGACCCGGCCGAGCGCCCGCTCGCCGAGCGCAAGACGGGGCTGATCTCGCTCGGCGACAGCGAGATCTCCGGCGAGGGCGTCGGCACGTACGAGGCCGGCACCAACGGCCCCGACAACTGGTGCCACCGCTCGCCCGACTCCGCGATCCACCGCACCGGCATCCCGGCGGACGTCACGTACAACGTCTCCTGCTCCGGCGCGTACACCGGCAACATCGTGATCGGCGGCTCGAAGCAGTACGCCGACGAGCTCGTGCAGAGCGACAACCTCGCCATCAAGGCGCGCAACACCCGCATCAAGATGATCGTGCTGGTGGCGGGTGCCAACGACGACCTCCAGTTCGGCCCGGTCATGACGGACTGCGTCACGCGCTGGGTGTTCTCCCAGGGCACCTGCCAGCCCAAGTACGAGGGCGGCTGGCAGGCGCGCGTCGACGGACTCGTCCCCAAGGTCGAGAAGACGGTGCGCGACCTGAGGACCGTCATGTCCGGGGCCGGCTACGCCGACAAGGACTACAAGCTCGTCGTCATGGGCTACCCGAGCCCCATCGGCCCGGACTTCTACGACAACCCGAACTTCCCCGGGAAGCTTCCCGGCGGCTGCGCCGGCTACGACTCCGACGCCGCCTGGGGCCGCAACGCCGCCGTGCCCGCCTTCGAGCGCGGCATGCGCAAGGTCGCCGCGGACACCGGAGCCGTCTACCTCGACAACTCCCGGCTCTTCCACGGACACGAGGTCTGCAGCGAGTCCACCTGGGCCCGCGGCCTCTACATCGACCTCGGGCACTTCCCGCCGGACTCCAACTCGCTGCGGCAGTCCTACCACCCGAACGCGAGCGGCCACGGTGCCTTCGCCTCCTGCCTGACGCAGGTCTACAACTCGAACCTGCGCGAGGCGAGCTGCGCCGACCCGGCCAGCACCGGAAAGCCCGTCCTGCAGGCCGGGGCGTGGGACGACCTCTTCGAGCCCCTGAAGAACGAGGCCACGGGCACCTGCGTGGACGTTCCCGCCTCGGTGACCCGCAACGACACCAAGGTCGGCGGCTGGGACTGCCACGGCGGTCGCAACCAGGGCTGGTGGTACGACTCCGGCACCAGGACCCTCCGTACGGCGCTGAGCCACGACCGCTGCCTCGACGTGCCGGGCGCCGACTACAGGGCGGGCGCCACGGCCATCCTGTACAACTGCTCGGGCGCGGCCAACCAGCAGTTCGTGAAGCAGTCGGGCACCCTGCGCCCGGCGGCCTCCACCGGGCTGTGCCTGACGCTGGCGGGGGCGAAGGACCCGCTGAAGCTGCAGAGCTGCGACGGCAGCGCACAGCAGCGGTTCGTGTGACCGGTCCCTCCGGTGAACGCCCCGGGGGCGGAACGGCGGCTGCCGTTCCGCCCCCGGCGGTTTCCGGGACGCCCCCGAGCGCAGGCCGCCCGGCAGGCTCTCAGCCCGACGTCATGAACGCGCCCAGCGCGGCGCACAGATGACCGGGGTCGGCCGTCCCGCACAGCTCGCGCGCCGAGTGCATGGACAGCCCCGGCACCCCCACGTCGACCGTCGCCACGCCCAGCCGGGCCGCGGTGAGCGGGCCGATCGACGTGCCGCACGGCATCGCGTTGTTGGAGACGAACGGCTGCCACGGCACGCCCGCCCGCTCGCACGCCGACACGAACACCGCGAAGCCGGTGCTGTCGGTGGCGTACCGCTGGTTGGCGTTGACCTTGACGGTGGGGCCGCCGCCCGGCAGCGGACGGTGGTCCGGGTCGTGCCGCTCCGCGTAGTTGGGGTGCACCGCGTGGGCCATGTCGGCGGAGACGCAGAAGGCTCCGGACAGGGCGCGCGACCAGTCCTCCGAACCGCCGCCGCGCGCGAGGACCGAGCGGTGCAGCACCCGTTCCAGCAACGGGCTCTGCGCGCCGGTCTCCGACCCGCTGCCGACCTCCTCGTGGTCGAAGGCGACCAGGACGGGCACGTACGAGGGCTCCTCGGCCGCGGTCGCGGCAGCCGCCAGGGCCGTGACGCCCGCGTGCACGGACACCAGGTTGTCCAGCCGCGCGGACACCACGAACTCCCGGTCCGCGCCCAGGTATCCGGGCGGCTGGACGTCGTGGAGCATCAGGTCCCAGCCGATCACCCGGTCCGGCTCCACCTCCGCCGCCGCCGCGACCCGACGCAGCAGGGCGCCCTCCTCGCGCTCCCCGAGCGCCCACACCGGGGCCAGGTGGTGCTGCCGGTCGAGCGAGAGCCCCTCGTTGACCGTACGGTCCAGATGGATCGCCAACTGGGGCACCCGCAGCAGCGGTTCGTCGATCTGCACCAGCCGGGAGCAGGTCGTGCCGTCGGGGCCGCGCAGCGCGAGCCGCCCGGACAGCCCCAGGTCGCGGTCCAGCCAGGTGTTCAGCGGAACGCCGCCGTAGATCTCCACGCCGATCTGCCGCCAGCCCGCGGAGGAGGTGTCGGGGGAGGGCTTGACCCGCAGGTTCGGGGAGTCGGTGTGGGTGCCGACGATCCGGAAGGGGGTGTGGGCGGGGGCGCCCTCGGGGACGTACCAGGCGATCAGCGCACCGCCGAGGGCGACGAAGCTGCCGCCCGTCGTTCCCGTCCAGTCGTCCGTGCCGCGCAGTTCGCGGAAGCCGGCCTTCTCCAGGCGCTGGGCGGCGCTCGCCACCACGTGGTACGGGGAAGGGGCGGAGCTGATGAAGGACAGCAGGTCGTCGGTGTGGCTGAGGTGGGGAAGCGGCGTCATTCGGCGTCCGCCTTTCCGGTGTTCGACGGTGAGGGTGGAGGAATCGGTACCGGGCCGCTCGGCCCGGTGCGGCGGCTGCGGCGCGGTGCGGTGTCCGGCCGACGGGGCCGGTCGGCCGGGGTGGGTCTCCCGGTGACCGGACCGGGCTTCCGGTCGGGGGCAACCGGCTGCCGGGTCGTTCTCCCGGCTCCCGGCTCGGGTCGCCGGCCGCCGGGTCGGCGGAGTACTTCAGGAACGTCGGACAACCCATCGCAGCGGCCCGGTGGGGCGCAAGTCCGGTCCGTGGCCCGCTGCGTGAAAGCGGCGGTGCCGGACCACGGGCCGGACACGGCCGCGCCGGACTCCGCGCCGGACGGATGCGCCCCGTGCCGGAGGGATTGAGTCCCGTGCCGGAGAGAGCCGGTGCCGGGCCCGGTACGGGGGGTGCTGCCGGGGCGCTCGAAATTGGCTTGATTTCGTCGGATGCGAGGGTTCACCGGGCCTGCCCGTCATGCTCGGAGGCGGAGGCGGAGTGGGTGCCGGAGGCGTCGGGCCGTTCCGGCACATCCGACGCGTCGGATGTGCCGGGGCGCTTCCGCAGTCCCGGGACCCTGATGAGGAACACCACGGCGACCACGACGGCCGCCCCGTGCGACCAGGCGACGACGGTCAGCGGGCCGTGGCTCTCCAGCGCCGCCGAGACCAGGATCATGCCGACGCCGAAGCCGAGGTTCTCCACGGTCGCGGAGAGCCCGAAGGCGTGGCCGCGCAGATCGGGGGAGAGCGTCTGCAGATGAGAGGTGTACGAGACCTCGGTGAGCCCGTCGGCCGCTCCGGCGGCCAGCGCGATCACGGCGGTCGCCGCCACCGGGAACCCGGCGAACGCCAGGATGAACGCCCCGGACATCAGACACGTGCCGTACCCGAACCCCGGCGCGCCCACCGTCCGCCCGGTGCGCCCGACGTACCGCTGGATCACCTGCTGCGCGGCCACGTTGCCCAGCGCCCACAGACACCAGAACGCGCTGACGAACACGGCGGGGCGCGCGGCGTCGAGCGCGGCCGAGTGGACCGGCAGCGCGGCGTTGTGGGAGGAGGAACCGAGGGCGTCCACGCTCCGCAGCGCCACCATCAGGCCCAGACCGGGCACGGCGGCCGTCGCGAGGAACGCGCCGGGCATCCGCCACCGCCGCCCGTTCCGTCCCCTCCCGGGCCGCTCCCCCTCCGTACTGCTTCCCGGAGCGTCCCCGCCGGCCTCCCGACCCTTCTCCTTCTCCCGCCCCTTCCCTCTCTCCTTTTCCCCGCCCGCCATCGGCAGCAGTGCCACCGTCGCGGCACAGATCACAAAGGTGGCCATGTCCACCACGAACGCGGCGGTGTAACCGACGAGCGAGACCACCACGCCCGCCGAGGCGAAACCGGCCACCATCGCCAGGGAACGGCCCGTGATGGAGAGGGAGTTGGCCCAGGACCTCCGTTCCTCGCCGACCATTTCGGGAATGGAACTGCGCAGCGCCACCATGAACAGCGTCCCGCAGCCGCCGACCACCACGGAGACGGCCGTCAGTGCGGCCGTCCGCGCTCCTTGCGGCGCGAGGACCAGCAGCAGCATCACCGCGGCCTGCGCCACGTTCGTCCACAGCATGACGGTCTTGGCGGCGAACCGGGCGAGCAGACCGCCGGCGACCAGCCCGGCGACGAAGCCGGACGCCAGCCGCACGGTCATGAACAGACCCATCGCCAGCGCCCTGCCCGTCGTCTCGTAGACGAACAGGTTGAGCGCCACCATGTTCAGGAAGGTGCCGTACGAGGACAGCGCGTACCCGGCGACGAGGAACCGATAACGGCGCTCCCCGCGTGCCGTGCCGACCGGATCGGCGCCCGGTGCCCGGCCCGACCGGTCGCCCGTCTGTTCGATGTCGCGCGTCACCGGCCCATCGTCACCGAGCGACCGCGTTCACCCGCGGTCTGCCGGGTGCGCGAATGTAATCTGCATGGTTGTGAAGGACGATCATTCCGGCCCACGGGCGTGTGATTGCCGCGAATCGTCACCGGACCACGTGTGCGGGACGGCCCTCGCGGCCTACCGGCGCGCGCTCACGGAGGGCAGCCTTCCGGCGGACGAGGTGCCCGGTTGCCTGATCACCCTGCATCTGATGGTGGAGGACCGGAACGCCCCGGGACACCTCGTCCCCGTACCGCCGGAGACCGCCTCCTTCGACGCGCTCGGCCCCATCGAGGAGGCGATCGCCCACAAGCGCCGCACACTCCGTTCGACCCGTGCCGTCCTGGCCGCGTTCGAGGACCTGTACGTCGATCTGCACCGGCTCGAACCGCCTGCCCTCACCCGGCTCTCCGGCGAGGCGGTCATCGGCAAGGCGCTCGACGCGGGTGTCGCGGGCTGCCGCGAGGAGGTCCGCACCGCCCACCCCGGCGGCGGCCGTCCCGCACACGCGCTGGAGGAGGCGCTGCCCCGGGACCTGCGCAACCTGCGCCGCGGCATCCGGCAACGGACCATCTACCAGCACACCGTCCGCTCGGACCGTACGACGCTCGCCTACATAGAACGGGTGACGACCGAGGGCGCCGAGGTCAGGACGCTCTCCGAAGTCGTCGACCGGATCATCGTCTTCGACCGGGATCTCGCCCTCATCCCGTTCTCCGACGATCCGCACAGCGCCCTGCGCATCCAGCACCCCTCCCTGGTCCGCTTCCTGGCCCGCCACTTCGACGAGGCGTGGGCCCGCGCGGTACCGGTCCGCCCGGAACGGGTGCCGCTGCGCACCCCGGTCGTCACCTCCGACCTGCAACGGACCATCCTGCAGGCGGTCGTGGGCGGTGAGACGGACGAGTCGATCGCCCGCCGCCTCGGCATGAGCCGCCGCAGCGTCGTCGCGCACGTGCGGAAGGTCTCCGAGCAGCTGGGCAGCAACGGCCGGGCCCAACTCGGCTACCTGGTCGCGACGTCGGGCCTGCTGTCGGGCCCGCTGGAGGAGTGAGCGGAGCCGGAGGGGACCGGGGAACGGCGCGCGGGGGCGTACCGGACGTCGTGCCGCCGGTACGCCCCCGCGGGCGCGAGGTGCCGGTGTGTCAGGCGAGGCCGGGGCCCCGCACCGGAATGCTGGTGAACGTCGGGGCCGGGGCGGGCTCGGTGAAGAAGTCGTTGCCCTTGTCGTCGACGACGATGAACGCGGGGAAGTCCTCGACCTCGATCCGCCAGACCGCCTCCATGCCGAGCTCCTCGTACTCGACGACCTCGACCTTCTTGATGCAGTCCTGCGCCAGGCGCGCGGCCGGGCCGCCGATCGAGCCGAGGTAGAAGCCGCCGTGCGCGTCGCACGCGTCGGTGACCTGCTTGGAGCGGTTGCCCTTGGCCAGCATCACCTTGGAGCCGCCCGCCGCCTGGAACTGCTCGACGTAGCTGTCCATGCGGCCGGCCGTCGTCGGGCCGAAGGAGCCGGAGGCGTACCCCTCGGGCGTCTTCGCCGGGCCCGCGTAGTAGACCGGGTGGTCCTTCAGGTACTGCGGCATCTCCTCGCCCGCGTCCAGCCGCTCCTTGATCTTGGCGTGCGCGATGTCGCGCGCCACGACCAGCGGGCCGGTCAGCGAGAGCCGGGTCTTGACCGGGTACTTGGTCAGCTCGGCCAGGATCTCGTCCATCGGCTGGTTCAGGTCGATCTTCACGACCTCGCCCGCGTCCAGGTGGGAGTCCTCGGTCTCCGGCAGGAAGCGCGCCGGGTCCTTCTCCAGCTGTTCCAGGAAGACGCCCTCGGCGGTGATCTTCGCAGTGGCCTGGCGGTCCGCCGAGCAGGACACGGCGATCGCGACGGGCAGCGAGGCGCCGTGCCGGGGAAGGCGGACGACCCGCACGTCGTGGCAGAAGTACTTGCCGCCGAACTGGGCGCCGATGCCGATCTTCTGGGTCAGCTCGAAGACCTTCTGCTCCAGCTCCTTGTCCCGGAAGCCGTGACCGGTGGGGGAGCCCTCGGCGGGCAGCTCGTCCAGGTAGTGCGCGGAGGCGTACTTGGCGGTCTTGAGCGCGAACTCGGCCGACGTGCCGCCGACGACGATCGCCAGGTGGTACGGCGGGCAGGCGGCCGTGCCCAGCGAACGGATCTTCTCCTCCAGGAACTTCATCATGGAGGCCTCGTTCAGCACGGCCTTCGTCTCCTGGAAGAGGAACGACTTGTTGGCCGAGCCGCCGCCCTTCGCCATGAAGAGGAACTTGTACGCGCCGCCGTCGGTGGCGTACAGCTCGATCTGGGCGGGGAGGTTCGAGCCGGTGTTCTTCTCCTCCCACATGGTGAGCGGAGCCATCTGCGAATAGCGGAGGTTGAGCTTGGTGTAGGCGTCGAAGATGCCGTGCGACAGGGCCTCCTCGTCACCGCCCTCGGTGAGGACGTTCTGCCCGCGCTTGCCCATGACGATCGCGGTGCCGGTGTCCTGGCACATCGGCAGGACGCCCGCCGCGGCGATGTTCGCGTTCTTCAGCAGGTCGAGCGCGACGAACTTGTCGTTGGACGACGCCTCGGGGTCGTCCACGATCCGCCGCAGCTGCGCCAGGTGGGCGGGGCGCAGGTAGTGCGAGATGTCGTGCATGGCCTCGGCGGCCAGGGTGCGCAGCGCCTCCGGAGCGACCTTGAGGAACGTACGACCGTCGGCCTCGAAGGTGGAGACACCCTCGGAGCTCACCAGACGGTACGGCGTGGTGTCCTCGCCCAGGGGGAGCAGATCGGAGTACGCAAACTCTGGCATTACGGCCATTCCTCACTCGGCAGACGGCGGCTGACCTCCCTTGGGCAGCGCATCCACAAGGGTAGAACGCCGCACGGGCGCCGAAGCTGTGAGGTAAGGCTCAGTTCCACCCTTCCGGGACGGGTCCGTGGTACGGCGGGGATGGGGGGTGTGGGGGTGGGCGGGGCGACACGACAGGGTCGCGGGGGGTAGTCGCGATCTATCGCGTTTCGGTACGCTGGGTCGGTGGACCTCGAAAAGCACCCCCAGCAGCCCGTAGCCCCCGCGGAGTCGGCCGACATCCGCGCCTCCGACGCGGACCGGGACCGGATCGCGGACATCCTGCGGGAAGCCATGGCCGAGGGCCGGCTCACCGCCGATGAGCACGCCGAGCGGGTCGACGCGGTCTACCGCGCCAAGACCGTCGGCGAACTCGAACCGCTGGTGCGGGACCTGCCCGCCGCCTCGGCCGCCTCCCGCCCGGCCGCCGCCGGTGCCCCCCTCCACGAGAGCCCCGTGGGCCCGGCCGAGAACCTGGTGGCGATCTTCAGCGGGTCCACCCGCAAGGGCCGTTGGCGGGTCGGCAGCCGCACGAACGCCTTCGCGCTCTTCGGCAGTGTGGAGATCGATCTGACCGAGGCTCTTTTCGGCCAGAGGCTCACGGTCATCAACGCCACTTCCGTCTTCGGAAGCGTCGATATCAGGGTTCCCGAGAACATCTCGCTGCGCGGCAGTGGCACGGGTGTCTTCGGAAATTTCGAAGTCGCCACGCTGGAATCCGCGAATCCGGAAGCACCGGTGGTCGTCGTCAACGGCTATTCGGTGTTCGGCAGTGTCGAGGCGAAGCCCAAGCGCGGAAAGTTCATCGCGGATCTCCACGACCGGCTGCGCAAACACTTCGGCTGACAGGGCGGCCCGCAGCGGCGGTGGGTCCCCGGTGGTGGCGGGGTGTGCCGTCCCCGAATTCCGGCCGATCCGCCCGTGCCGAACCTTTCCTGTTCTTGTCGCACTTCTCCTGGGTGTCCCGAAGTTCCGTGAAGCCCTCCGGACGGTTCCGGACTTCTCCGAAACGCTCTGGAAAGTCCCGGGCGAATCCCGGTTTCTCCGGGTTTCCCGGAGTGCATTCGAACTTCTTCGAACCCCTTCGAGAACAAGCCAAAAGGTCGGTCGGACATGATTTGGCGGACCGGAACGAAGGGCCACTCAGTGCATAGGTGTGCGCACAACGGGTAGGGGATGCTGCATCGTCTCCCGCTCGCGAAGTCGTCAGGAGTAGACCGTGCTGCAACTGCCGCATCAGCCCCTGCAGGTCGCCGCCGTTCCTCCCCAGCGCACCCCCGCGCGGGAGGACCAGGCCGGCCCCTGGCACTCGGAGGCGGTGTGCCGCCGGGACGAGGCCGGGCTGTTCTTCGCCCCGTCGAAGGAGCCGACTGCTGCCAGACTCGCGCGCGAGGAGTCGGCGAAGCGCCTCTGCGCACGCTGCCCCGTGATGATCGAGTGCCAGGAACACGCGCTCATACAGCCGGAGCCGTACGGGGTGTGGGGCGGCCTCACCGCCGCCGAGCGCCGCGTGGTGCTCGCCCGGCGCAGACGGCGCGAGATGGAGCTCAAGGCGTCGTCCGCGTCCTCCACCGCGACGGGCCGCATCGCCGCGGCGGGCTGACCGCACCGGTACCGGACGCCCCGGGCGGGACGGCGCGGACCGAGCGACCCGGACCGGGCGAGACCCAAAGTGAGCGACCCGGCCCGAGTGAGACCTGGACCGAGCGGCCCGGATCGAGCGAGACCCGGACCGGACAACGCGAAGAGGCGCCCCCACCGCACAGGGGGGCGCCTCTTCGCGCTTCTTCCGGCATGGCTCGTACGGCTCCCGCGGGGCCGGCGGGACCCGTGAGACCCGTGGGGCCTACTTCGCGCGGTCGAAGTCGATCGCGCTGTAGGCGCGCAGCTTCGACAGCCGGTGCGTGGAGTCGATCTTCCGGATGGTGCCGGACTTGGACCGCATGACGATCGACTCGGTGGTCGCCGTCTCCGCGCGGTACCGCACGCCGCGCATCAGCTCGCCGTCCGTGATGCCGGTCGCGACGAAGAACACGTTGTCGCCGCTGACCAGGTCGTCGGTGGACAGCACCCGGTCCAGGTCGTGCCCGGCGTCCAGGGCGCGCTGCCGCTCGGCCTCGTCCTTGGGCCAGAGCTTGCCCTGGATGACACCGCCGAGGCACTTTATGGCGCAGGCCGAGATGATGCCCTCGGGGGTGCCGCCGATGCCCATCAGCAGGTCGACGCCGGTCCCTTCGCGGGCGGCCATGATGGAACCCGCGACGTCGCCGTCGGAGATGAACTTGATCCGGGCGCCGGTCTCCCGGATCTCCTTGACGATGCCCTCGTGGCGGGGGCGGTCGAGCACGACGACGGTGACGTCCTCGGGGGCGGAGTTCTTCGCCTTCGCGACACGGCGGATGTTCACCGAGACGGGTGCGTTGATGTCGACGAAGTCGGCGGCCTCGGGGCCGGTGACCAGCTTGTCCATGTAGAAGACGGCGGACGGGTCGAACATGGCGCCGCGGTCGGCGGCGGCCAGCACGGCGATCGCGTTCGGCATGCCCTTGGCGTTCAGGGTCGTGCCGTCGATCGGGTCCACGGCGATGTCGACCTCGGGGCCGGTGCCGTCACCGACGCGCTCGCCGTTGAACAGCATGGGGGCCTCGTCCTTCTCGCCCTCGCCGATGACGACGACGCCGTTCATCGAGACGGTGGAGACGAGGGTCCGCATGGCCTTCACGGCGGCGCCGTCGGCGCCGATCTTGTCGCCGCGGCCCACCCAGCGCCCGGCCGCCATCGCGGCGGCCTCGGTGACCCGGACCAGCTCCAGGGCGAGGTTGCGGTCGGGGGCCTCCGGGGAGACCTCGAGCTGAGACGGCAGATGATGCTCGGACATCGGAGCACACCTTTCTGTACGGCGACGACCGGAAGAGGAGGGTGCTGCGACTCTATCGTCAGGTCGACAAAATGAGCAGACCGGGTCACTTATGAGCGGCTGCCCCCGGAGTCGGACCCGTCGGGCCTGATGCGACCATGGGTCCGTGGCTAGCAAGCGAGGCAAGCAGACGGTGCGGGACATGTTCCTGTCGATGGCGGTCATCACCGCCGTCGCGGGGAGTGCTTACATCTTCATTCCGCACGACGAGAACGCCAACCCGGTCCAGCCGATCGACTACCGGGTGGAGCTGCTGACGGCGCGGCGCGCGGCGCCGTACCCCGTGGCCGCCCCGGACGGGCTGACCGAGGACTGGAAGCCCACCTCGGTCAGCTACGACCGCAAGGCGGACAACAGCTGGCACCTGGGCTTCCTCGACCCGGAGGGCAAGTACGTCGCGGTGGAGCAGTCCACGTCCCCGGCGAAGAAGTACGTCACCGAGGTCAGCCAGGACGCCAGGAACACCGGCCGTACGCGGCAGGTCGCGGGCGAGAGCTGGCAGCACTGGAAGGGTGACAAGTACGACGCCCTCGTGCGCCTCGACAAGGGCTCGACCACGGTGGTCACGGGCTCCGCCTCGACGGAGCGGCTGGCGGAGATGGCTGCGGCGCTCAAGGGATCCTGACGCCACCGGGAGGACGCGCCGCCCGAGCGGGTGTACCCCGTCCTCCGTGCGGGTGCATGTGCGTATGCGTACGGGGAAGGCCCCGGAACCCACTGCTTGTGGGTTCCGGGGCCTTCCCCGTGTACGCGGCGACGGTCAGACGGTCGTGACGACCTCGTCGTAGGAGAGGCGCGGCAGGCGCGGGAACCAGGCGTCCTCGCCCGGCTTGCCGATGTTGACGACCATCAGCACGTTGTGGTCGCCGTCCAGGAACTCCTTCTCGATGCCCGCGGCGTCGTAGCCGGTCATCGGGCCCGCGGCCAGGCCGGCGGCGCGGACGCCGATGATGAAGTACGCGGCCTGCAGCGCGCCGTTCAGCGCGGCGGCCGACTCGCGGACCGGGCGCTCGGAGAAGAACGCGTCCTTGGCCTGCGGGAAGTGCGGCAGCAGCGCCGGGAGCTCCTCGTGGAACTCGTTGTCGGTGGCCAGGATCGCGACCAGCGGGGCGGTCGAGGTCTTCGGCTGGTTGCCCTCGGCCATGTGCTTCACCAGGCGCGCGCGGGCCTCGTCGGAGCGGACCAGGACGACGCGCAGCGGCGACTGGTTGAAGGCGGTGGGGCCGTACTTGACCAGGTCGTAGATCGCCTGGACCTGCTCGTCGCTGACCGGCTCGTCGGTGAAGGTGTTGGCGGTGCGGGCCTCGCGGAAGAGGAGGTCCTGGGCGGTGGGGTCAAGAGCGAGGGACATCGTGCGTATTACCTTCCGGGCGTACACGGGATCGATCAACGAGGACCACCGTACGGGAGAAGTAGGTTAACTTTCAACTAAAGGTGGAGAGGGAGTGATCCGTTCCACAGGACCCGTCCCGCAGCGCCTGTTCCGCAGCGCGTCTTCTGCAGCGCCCGTGCCGATCGGCTTGTCGTCCCGTCCCGTCCTGCCCGTCCCGGTCGTCCCGCTTCCGCTCGTGCCGCTGCCTCCGCCCGCGCCTCAGTCGGTGTCCGCCGCCGCGCCGTCGCCCCGGGAGCCGGCCGGTCCCGCCAGTGCCTCGTCCAGCCGTGCGCGTGCGCCCTCCAGCCAGTGCCGGCACACCTTCGCCAGCTCCTCGCCCCGTTCCCAGAGCGCGAGGGACTCCTCGAGCGTCGTACCGCCCGCCTCCAGGCGGCGCACCACCTCGATCAGCTCGTCGCGGGCCTGCTCGTAGCCGAGCGTGTCCGCGGCGTCGGCCGTCCCGGTCGCTTTCTCCGTCATGCGTTCCACCCTGCTCTCCGGCCCGTCAGGAGCCTGTGACCTCGTCCGTTCCTGCCTTCGGGTGCACCCGTGGGCGCACCGCCGAACCCGTGCGCACCGGCGCCGGGCCCGCTCACTCGTCCACCCGTACGGTGAACTCGCCCCCCGAGACCCGGGCCCGCAGCGCGTCGCCCGGCGCTCCCGCGTCCTCGGGGGACCGCACGACATGGCCGTCGGCCCGTTGCAGCACCGCGTATCCACGCTCCAGCGTGGCCGCGGGCGACAGGGCGACGACCCGCGCCCGGGTGTGGGCGAGCTCCGAGTCCGCCCGGTCCAGCAGATGCCCCAGCACCCGTCTGCTCCGGCCGGTCAGCGCGTCGATCTCCGCGGCGCGCTCGTCCACCATCCGGTGGGGGCGTTCCATCGACGGCCGGGCCAGGGCGTGCGCCAGCCCGCGCTCCTCCCGGTCCAGCAGTCCCCGTACCGTCCGCAGCGCGCGGTCGCGCAACTGCCGTACCCGGTCCAGCTCCTCGCCCACGTCGGGCACGACCTTCTTGGCCGCGTCCGTCGGAGTGGAGGCGCGCAGGTCCGCGACCAGGTCGAGCAGCGGGGAGTCGGGTTCGTGGCCGATCGCCGACACCACCGGCGTACGGCACGCGGCCACCGCCCGGATCAACTGCTCGTCCGAGAACGGCAGCAGGTCCTCCACGCTGCCGCCGCCCCGAGCCACGACGATCACGTCGACGTCGGGAAGGCCGTCCAGCTCCTTCACCGCCTGGACCACCTGATTCACCGCGTGGACCCCCTGCACCGCCGTGTTGCGCACCTCGAAGCGGACCGCGGGCCACCGCCGCCGGGCGTTCTCCAGGACATCGCGCTCGGCGGCCGACGCCCGCCCGCAGACCAGGCCGATCAGCTGCGGCAGGAACGGCAGCGGCTTCTTCCGGTCGGGCGCGAAGAGCCCCTCCGAGGCCAGCGACTTCTTCAGCTGTTCGAGCCGGACCAGCAGCTCACCGATGCCGACCGGCCGGATCTCCGTGGCCCGCAGGGACAGCTGGCCGCGCGGCGCGTACCACTCGGGCTTGGCGAGGACGACGACCCGCGCCCCCTCCGTCACCACGTCGGCGATCCGGTCGAAGACCTGGCGGAAGCACGTCACCCCCACCGAGATGTCCTGCGACGGGTCGCGCAGCGTCAGGAACACCACTCCGGCACCCGGCCGACGGGACAGCTGCGTGATCTGCCCCTCCACCCAGACCGCCCCGAGCCGGTCGATCCAGCCGCCGATGAGCCGCGACACTTCACCGACGGGCAGCGGAGCTTCCGCGGACGTTTGGAGAGCCATGCGAGGGAGCGTATCCGCCACCACCGACAAACGGCCCCACCGACAAACGGCCCCACCGACAAAGGCCCCGACGAACGGCCCCCTGCAAACGGCCCCACCGACACACGGCCGCCCACGCCGGTAACCGTCAGCACCCTTCCCGGGGGGTCTCCGCGGACTTCTCCGCGGAGAACCCCCGGCGTTTTCCTTCGGCTCCCTCTTCGGTTTCCCCGGTCGCTCCCTCAGACCGTGCGGCGTTCCCACTGCGCCGCCAGCACCACCAGCCCCACCCCGAGCCAGCACACCCCCACCACCTGCGCGCTCGCCGTCGCCTCCACGATGACCGCGATCAGCACCCCCGCGCCCACCACCGGCACCAGCACATGCCGCCACCAGCTCGGCGGCCCCTCCATCCGGCGTACGGCGAACCAGCCGACCACCGACGCGTGCAGCAGCACGAAGGCCGTCAGGGCGCCGATGTCGACGACCGACACCAGATGGTCGAGACCGTCGGCCCGCCGGGCCGCCCACACCGCGGCCACCAGCGTCACCGTCGCGGCCAGCACGATCGCGACCCGCGGCACCCCCGACCCCGGGTCGACCCTGGCGAGCACCCGGGGCAACCGCCGTTCCCTGGCCATCGCGAAGAGCAGCCGCCCCGCGGCCGCCTGCCCGGCCAGCGCCGCGAAGGCCGCGCCGATCGCCTTGCTGACCGCCACCAGGTCGTGCAGCCAGCTCCCGACCGCCGCGTCCACCGTGTCGTAGAACGCCGACCCCTGCGCGGCCGGATCGGCGGCCAGCTCCGCCGACGTCATCGGCTCCAGCAGTGCCGCCAGGTACGCCTGCACCACGAACAGCGTGCCCGCGAGCACCAGGCAGAAGAGCACCGCCCGCGCCACCTTCTCCGAACCCCCCGTCACCTCTTCCGCGAACGAGGCGATCGCGTCGAAGCCGAGATAGGACAGCACGGCCACCGAGACCGCCCCCACCACCGCCGACACGGAGAAGACGGTGTCCCCGGTGAACGGGGTCAGCCAGCCGCGCTGCGCCCCGTCCCGCACGAGGACCACCACCGCCGACACCAGGAACACCAGCAGCACGACGATCTCCATCGCGAGCACCGCGAAACCGACCCGGGCGGCGGCCCGTACGCCCCAGAGGTTGAGCAGCGTGGTGACGACGACCGCGAGCGCCGTCCACACCCACCGCGAGACCGACGGGACGAGCGAGTTCAGCGCGATCCCGGAGAAGAGATAGGCGACGGCGGGGATCAGCAGGTAGTCGAGCATCGCCATCCACCCGGCGATGAACCCCGGCCCCTCCCCGAGCCCCTTGCGCGCGTACGCGAAGACCGAGCCCGCCAGCGGCGCGACCCGCACCATCTGGGCGTAGCTGAACGCCGTGAACGCCATCACCACGGTCGCCGCGACGTAGACCAGCGCGACCGCACCGTCCGACCTCGCGTCGAGCGTGCCGAACACACCGACGGGCGCCATCGGCGCGATGAAGAGGAGCCCGTAGACCACCAGATCCCGGAAGCCGAGCGTCCGCCGCAGCCTGCCGCCCTCCTGGTGCGACCCCGCCGCGCCCTCCGCCTCCGCGTCCCCGCCAGTACCGCCGATGCCGCCGCCGCTGCCCCCGTTGCCGCCGGTCTCCGCCATGAGCCCTCCGTTGTTCGCGTACGGATCAGTCTCGCGACAGTGCCGATCTTCCGCGCGTCCTGCTCGGCCTTACGATGGGACGCATGACTGCTACGACACCCCGCCGCGTCCTGCTCGCCGCTCCCCGTGGCTACTGCGCGGGCGTGGACCGTGCCGTGATCGCCGTGGAGAAAGCCCTGGAGCAGTACGGCTCCCCGGTGTACGTGCGCCACGAGATCGTCCACAACAAGTACGTCGTACAGACCCTGGAGAAGAAGGGCGCGATCTTCGTCGAGGAGACGGCGGAGGTCCCCGAGGGCTCGATCGTGATGTTCTCCGCGCACGGCGTCGCGCCGACCGTGCACCAGGAGGCGGCCGAGCGGAAGCTCGCCACGATCGACGCGACCTGCCCCCTGGTCACCAAGGTCCACAAGGAAGCGGTTCGCTTCGCGCAGGAGGACTTCGACATCCTCCTCATCGGCCACGAGGGCCACGAGGAGGTCATCGGCACCTCCGGCGAGGCCCCCGACCACATCACGCTGGTCGACGGCCCCGACGACGTCGCCGGTGTCGAGGTGCGCGACCCGTCGAAGGTCGTCTGGCTCTCCCAGACGACGCTCTCCGTCGACGAGACGATGGAGACGGTCGGCGCGCTCAAGGAGAAGTTCCCGCTCCTGGTCTCCCCGCCCAGCGACGACATCTGCTACGCCACGCAGAACCGCCAGATCGCCGTGAAGCAGATGGGCGCGGACGCCGACCTCGTGATCGTCGTCGGCTCCAAGAACTCCTCCAACTCGGTCCGCCTGGTCGAGGTCGCCCTCGGCGCCGGGGCGAACGACGCCCATCTGGTCGACTTCGCCGACGAGATCGACGAGGCATGGCTGGAGGGCGTCTCCACGATCGGTGTCACGTCCGGCGCGTCCGTGCCCGAGGTGCTGGTCGACGGCGTCCTGGAGTGGCTGTCCGCGCGCGGCTTCGAGGACGTGGAGATCGTGAAGGCGGCCGAGGAGTCCATCACGTTCTCGCTGCCCAAGGAGCTCCGCCGCGACCTGCGCGCCGAGGCCGCCGCGCTCTCCGGAACCTCCGAGAAGTAGCGCCCCCGGCACGCTCCGAGAAGCAACGCTCCCGGCGCCGACGGCCCCCGGTTTCCCCCGGCGGTGCCGTCGGCGCCGACGTCTTCCCGCGTTCCATGTCCACGTCCACGTCCGCGTTCCTCTTCGACGCACACGCCCTCCGGTACACAGGTCCTCCGGCGCACACGTCCTCGCGTTCCGGGGAGTGCGCCGGTCCGGCTGCCCGTACCGTGGACCGCATGCAGATCTTCGGCGTGGACATCGGCGGATCCGGGATCAAGGGCGCTCCCGTGGACCTGGATCGCGGAGACCTGGCGCAGGAGCGCCACAAAGTACTGACGCCGCACCCGGCGACACCCAAGGACGTGGCCGAGTGCGTGGCCGAGGTGGTCGGCCACTTCGGCTGGTCGGGGCCGGTCGGGGTCACCTTCCCGGGCGTCGTCGCCGGGGGCCGCACACATACCGCGGCCAACGTCGACAAGGGCTGGATCGACCTGGACGCCCGTGAGCTGCTCGGCGACCGGCTGGGGATGCCCGTCACGATCCTGAACGACGCCGACGCGGCCGGCATCGCCGAGATGACGTTCGGCGCCGGCCGCGACCGCAAGGGGACGGTGATCGTGCTGACGCTCGGTACGGGGATCGGCAGCGCCCTCTTCACCGGCGGCCGGCTCGTGCCCAACACCGAGCTGGGCCACCTGGAGCTGAACGGCCGCGACGCGGAGAAGCACGCCTCCACCAAGGCGCGGGAGGACGAGGACCTGAGCTGGTCCCACTGGGCGCGCAGGCTGCAGAAGTACCTGCTCCACGTGGAGATGCTGTTCTCGCCCGAACTCTTCGTCATCGGCGGCGGGGTCAGCCGCAAGGCCGCCAAGTTCCTGCCGCTGATCGAGAACGTACGGGCCGAGGTGGTGCCGGCGCAGTTGCAGAACAACGCGGGCATCGTGGGCGCGGCGATGGCGGCCGACGGCCACTGAGGACCGACCACCGACCACCGACGACCTGACGACGGCGGCGGCCCCTCGCCGGGGCCGCCGCCGTCGTCAGGTCGTACGAGCACAGTCCCCGGACGGGTGCGCGGACGCGCGGGCGGGAGCGGGTACGGGCGGTTACCGCCGGGGGCGGCGCGGTGCCTGCGCGGGCCGGGAGCTCTGGGCCGGGCCGGGCCGGGCCGGCGTCTGCGCGGACCGTGCCGCCGCCTGGCCGGGCCGGGCGGCCTGGGCGGCGAGCAGCAGGCGGCGCTGGCGCTGCCGCATCAGCCGTACCTTCCGTACGGTCGCGATGACCCCGGCGATGAGCGTTCCGCCGTACAGCCACCCGGCGTGCACGGCGAGTGCCGTGACGACCGCCATGGTCCGACCGCCGAAGCCGCCCGTGCCACCGGCGATCGGGACGACGCCGACGGTGAACGCGATCGGCACGATGATCGGCGCGGTCACCAGGTCCGCGGGTCGCACCCACAGCGCGGTCAGCGCGCTGACCGGCAGGAACAGCGCCCCGAACACGACCGACGAACCGTCGAGGAGCAGCAGGTCGAGACAGGCCACCACGAGCATGCAGGCGGCGGCGAAGAGCCCCGCGCCGATGCCGGTCAGCCGCGGGTTCGGCAGTTTGCGCAGCGCGAGCACCACGGGCGGCACCGGCCGGGCCCGCCCCTCGGGGGCCCTGATCACCCGGTAGACGGTCGCGGTTTCCTCGATGGTGCCCTGCGGGGACAGCGGGGCCTGCTGAGCCTGCCTGCGCTGCGGGGGACGTGTCCTGTGCTGCTCCACCGGGACAACGTAGGTCGCCGGACGGGAGGAATCAGGTGCGGGACACGCGCTTTGAGCGACCTAGGCGATGAGTTCGATGCCACACGGCCGAACGGGAACCGACCGGCTCCCCGCCCGTACCGCTTCCCGGACCCCCTGTCCACCCGGCTCACCCACCTGCCTCGCCCGTCCCCCGACCGGACCCGTGGTTGCCCGGTCGCCCCCGCCCGTAAACTGGAGAATCGGCCCACCGGGTCCGCAACCGTTCCACCCACCGCGCTCCCGCCCACCGCCGCCTCACCCACCACCTCCTCACTCCTCAGGAAGTCGCCAACGTGTCGCTCACGATCGGAATCGTCGGTCTGCCCAATGTCGGCAAGTCGACCCTGTTCAACGCCCTGACCAAGAACGACGTGCTGGCGGCCAACTACCCGTTCGCCACGATCGAGCCGAACGTCGGCGTCGTGGGCGTCCCGGACCCTCGCCTGAACAAGCTGGCGGAGATCTTCGGCTCCCAGCGGCTGCTCCCCGCCACGGTGGACTTCGTCGACATCGCCGGCATCGTCCGCGGCGCCTCGGAGGGTGAGGGCCTGGGCAACAAGTTCCTCGCGAACATCCGCGAGTCCGACGCGATCTGCCAGGTCATCCGCGCCTTCAAGGACGAGAACGTCGTCCACGTCGACGGCAAGGTCTCGCCCAAGGACGACATCGAGACGATCAACACCGAGCTGATCCTCGCCGACCTCCAGTCGGTCGAGAAGGCCGTCCCGCGCCTCACCAAGGAGTCCCGCCTCCAGAAGGACAAGGTCGCGGTCCTCGCCGCGGTCGAGGAGGCCCAGAAGATCCTGGAGTCCGGCCAGACCCTCTTCGCCGCGGGCATCACCGCGGGCACCGAGAAGGGCAAGCTCCTCCACGAGCTGCACCTCCTGACCACCAAGCCCTTCCTCTACGTCTTCAACGTCGACGAGGACGAGCTGGTCGACGAGGACTTCAAGAACGAACAGCGCGCCCTGGTCGCCCCCGCCGAGGCGATCTTCCTGAACGCCAAGATCGAGTCCGAGCTGATCGAGCTCGACGACGACGAGGCCCTCGAACTCCTCCAGTCCATGGGCCAGGAAGAGCCCGGCCTGGCCACCCTCGGCCGCGTCGGCTTCGACACCCTGGGCCTGCAGACCTACCTCACGGCGGGCCCCAAGGAAGCCAGGGCCTGGACGATCAAGAAGGGCGCCACGGCCCCCGAGGCGGCCGGTGTGATCCACACCGACTTCCAGAAGGGCTTCATCAAGGCGGAGATCATTTCCTTCGAGGACCTGGTCGAAACAGGCTCGGTGGCCGAGGCCCGCGCCAAGGGCAAGGCCCGCATGGAGGGCAAGGAGTACGTGATGCAGGACGGCGACGTGGTGGAGTTCCGCTTCAACGTGTGAGCGGATGAAACGACGCCACGTCGCCCGACGTGGCAAACATGCAGGGCGGATGGGTCGGCTCTTCCCGGAGCCGACCCCTTGCTGTTTTCCGTGCCGATATGGTGCTGAGAAACCTGACCTCTCGGCACCCGTCATTACCTCTGCTCGCCCTACCACGCTGGGGCGCTGGTGAGGTCCCCGCGCTGGATCGTGGGCCATGCTCCTGCAAACATCGTCCGGTCGACCTCATCGGCCACACCCAACCGGATAGATCTCGGTCGCCGTGACAGCCCACCACGGTGTCTTGAGTTCGTTCGCCTCCCGCTCCCTCCTCCTTCCGGTCTTTGCCCGGGGCAGCGTCCCAGTGAGTGATGGTCTTGCCCAGGGATCGGGGGAGGAAAGAGCTCCCCCGCCACAGTGTGCGGTGAGGGGGAGCCTCGGAGCGCCAGCCGTCTACCAGGTCAGTTCCCGTCCTCGTTGTCCTCGTCCGGTGCGTGAGGTGCGGCGGGCCGGCGCGGGCTGTGCGAGGTGTCCCAGAGGTGCGGAGGTGTCATGCCATCCTCGCTCGTCTCCTGGCGGCGTTGGTTCCATTCGCCCGTGCCGCTCTCCGCGGACCCCGGCGTGAACGCACCCGCATTGGTGAACGGAGAGTCCTCAGGACCAGGGAAGTCCGGCGACCAGGGCCCTGTGGTGTCCCCCTCACCCGAAGGTCCATCCTCCGGCCCCTCGCCCCAACCATCCTCGGGCGTTGGGAAAAAGGTCCGCTTGATCTCTTCGGCAGCCTCATTCAGCCCGGTCGCTTCCAAACTCCGAATCACGCGGTGAACGAGCACTGTGTACTCGTCCATGTCCGGCTTCAGGCCCACCGCCGCCAGCAACAGGAGCAGCCGATCCGTAACCCCTACTTCCTCCTCGCGGTCGAACATCCCTCCTCCCTGGCTGTCTCCGTCCCACAGAGGGCCTCCGGAGGCAGCCTCACTTCGCGCACCCACGGGCGGGACGAGCAGGTGCCGGAAGATCTCGGGCACCTCCTCGTTCTTGGCCGCCGCCGCGATCTGGGCGAGCGGGCCGATCATGTCGACCGCCTTCTCGATCTCGTTCTCGTGACGGGCCAGCCACCACACCACCGCGCTGCCCGTGCTCTCCAGCACGTCGTCACCGAGGTAGCGCCGCTTGTTGCGTTCGTGCTGACGCTCGTACTCCCAGATCTCCTCGTCCTTGCGAAGGTCGTTCAACTTCCGCAGGCGCTCGCGGTCGGCGGGGGCGAGGGTCAGCGTCACATCGGCTGCCAGAGCCTTCACCCGTCCGCTCCGGTCCGGGAGCGGGGCGCCCAACTCTCCCTCCAGGAGATACCGCGCGAAGCTCGCCCGGCCGGGCTCCTCGCGGCGGACGATCTCCAGGGCCCGGCTGACGACCGAGGACACGGCGAGGGCCGGGGAGGCGCCGTCGGACCAGTCGGCACGGTCGGGGACCGGCCTCCACCACACGGTGGCGGAGAAGAGGAAGTCGTAGCCGTCCGCCGCGCTCGGTAGCGCCGCGTCGATCACCCGCGTCTCCTGGTACGGCTGCTCTGTCGGCGCCGCGGGCGGCTCAGGTTCTCCGGGCTCGTACGGATCGGTCGACGCACGGCCACTGCTGAGGTTCGTTAACACCAGCAGCAGGGAGCCCGAGGCCGTGACCATGGACATGAAGCCCCACAGCCATGCCGACCAGTGCAGGAGGTTTCCGAGCACAGCCGGTGCGAGGCCGCAGAGAGCGACGAACAGCGGGCTGGAAAAGCGGTGTTTCATCGTGCCTCTTCCGTGGTCCGTGGTCCGGTACCTGCACGCTCCGTGCGGGCATACTGCGCGTGGTCGATGTGTTGCCAGAAGAGAGCGGCGACGGCCGCCCGGGACGGGTGGCGCGCAGGCCCCGCCCAGGTGCAGGCGATGGTGTAGAGACGGTGGAGAGCGGTCGTGCGGCCGTGTGTCGCTCTGACCATCACGTCCAGCGCCATCTCCCCCGTACTGTCGCCCGCCACGGCGTTCAGCCAGCTGCTCACCAGTGGGTTCCAGAGCTCCGTCGGCGGCTGGGAGAAAACCGCCTCCCAGCCCAGGAACAGGTTCGGCCAGGAAGGCGGGTCCGGCACCCGGTCGCTCCTCAACAACTCCGTGAGCAGCCGGAGATGAGGTTCCGCCTCGCGCGAATCCCGATGCGTCCGGTTCCGCAGGCGGTCGATCAGCCGCCGGTGGAGCCGACGGTCGCGGGCGACGAGGTCGAGAAGTGCCTCCTGGGCCTCGCGCGCCGCCTCCCCCTTCCGCACGGCGAGGTGGTGGAGCCGCACCACCGCCTGCTCCGGGTGTGTCGTGCTGAGGCTCTGGAAACAGACGGCGGTCAGGACGCGGACGAGACCGTCCGACACGGGGCCGGAGCTCGCGCACTTGTACATTCGCTTGCGGAACCAGCTCCCGAATCTTTCGTGGCTGAGGCCGAGTTCGAGGGCCGCCACGGCTCGCGGGTCGCAGGATGCCCCGGTCGCGCCGTCCGCCCAGCGGACCACAAGATCGAAGAGGTGGTCGGGCCGTCCGGTAGCCAGGGACCGCTCGCCGAAGCGGACGACGACGTTCACCCGATCGTCGGTGGTCAGACCGCGGAGCCCGGCGGCATGGCCGATCCAGTCCTTGAGGCCGTCGCGCGTCCCGGGGAAGTTCGCCCAGAAGTACGTCCGTACCGCGTCGGCATAGGCCAGCCGCCTGAAGAGGAGCCGTCCGTCCGGTTCCCGCTCGATCCCGAGCGCCGCCAATCGCTCCCCGAAATCCGTTCGCGCGAGCTCGGTCGTCGCCTCTTCCTCGTGCCCCACCGTCCTCATCAAGCCGTGCCACGCCTCGTAGACGGTGTCGGCGCGGGCCCCCTCGAACACCGCCGTCGCGAGCAGCAGGGCCCGCTCGGGCGCGGTGCGGACCGTGGTCACTTGCCGGCCCACCTCACCGGCACGGTCGGTCACCGCGTGCATCGCCTGGTCGAGCCATTCCGCGAAGTCGGCGCCGAACCGGCCGCTGTCGCGAGCGGCCCTCACCAGCCCCGCGAGCCGCACCAGTTCCCGCATGGGGGAGCGGTCGCACAGGCGCTGGAAGTCGGCGCTCCCCAGGTCTGCCGAGCGGAAGGCCAGCCGGTCCATGCGGAGGTACCGGGTGACGACGGCGACGCCCCGGGGGCGCCCCAGCGTCACGGTGTCCGGTTCGAAGTCCGGTGCGTGGGCGTGCTCCATGCCCGACGGCAGGATGACGACCATATGGGCCCCCGCCTCCTGGACCTGCGACCGGCGCACGGCCAGGAGGCGCTGGGCCTTGGCGTACGCCTCCTCGTCCGCGATTCCGGAGAGGTCGAGGAGGAAGCGGTCCCCCTCGCCGGGGCCGAGAGGGTCCTCGTCCTTGTCCGTGGCAGGAAGTTCCTCGAACCGGATCCCCTCCTCGTCGGCGTCCCCGTTCTCACCGAGCCCGTGCAGCAGCATGATCGCTGCGGCGCGGCGGCCGCTGCCGGGCGGAGCCTTCAGCAGCACCACCGATCCGGGCTTCTCCAGACGGTCGGCGGCGACGCGGTAGCCCACCGGCGGAGCGAACCGGTCGGCCAGGCGCACCCGGTCCTCGCGGACGATCCGGAGGGGCTCGACCCCTTTGCGGATCATCCAATCCGCGCCGACGCCGTAGAAGACGTACTGGGGCCCCACGCCGTTGTTCACCGGGCCACGCGGATCGTTGACGGTGACACGGTTCTGCCCGGTCATCGTCCGTCGTCCGAGCGCCGACGCTCGCGCTCGAAGCGCTGGTGGACCGTACCGCTGTTGTCGCCCGCCGTGAACTGGACCCCGGTGTTGTCGCCCTGGAAGTGGGGAGCGTTGTATTGGGGGCCCTGACCAGTGTTCACGGGGCCTTGCGGCTCGTTGACGAAGGTGCCGGACAGGTCTCCGTTGAGATTTCCGATGCCGCGCACACGCTGTTTGACGTCGCGCGTCCGCATCCTGGTGTCTCCGGCGTTCTTGGCCGACTTCTTGCGGGACTTCGCCTCCGCCCGCTCCCGCGCTGCGCGGGCGTCGCTGTCCGTCGCGCCCAGTTCGGGCAGCAGTCGGGCGAGGGCGTCGCCGAGCGCCGTCAGGTCCGACTCCGAGTTGCGGTGGTCGAACCGCCTGTACTGGCAGTCCGCCAGCTCCCGCAGATCGTCCGGAAGGACGGTGCGGTCGATCCGCGTGGCCTTTCCGACGAGCACGGGGATCACCAGGGTCCCGCGGTCGAGCGCGGTCCGGATCTCACGACGGGTCCAGTCCTGCTCGGCTTCGAGAGCGGGGCGGCCATCGGCCCCCAGCACCTCCGCCCAGCGCGGCCCGATCACGGCGAGGAGCGCCTCGCACTCCGCCGCCGCCCTGATCAGTTCCGCCGGGAAGCGGTGTCCGGGCTCGATCGAGTCGCTGGCGAAGAAGATCCGCTCGCGGCCGAAGCGCCGGGTGAGCTCCCGAGCGATCATGGTCGCTGCGGATTCCTCGTCGCCTGTGCGGTAGTTGACGAAGACATCGGACATGAAGGTTCCCTTCGTGAGAGGAAGCCGGGCGTGAACGGGTACGAGCGCGGGGGTTGTGGACCGTCGCGCCGAGGCTCAGGCCCGTCCGGACCATGAGGTCCCGACCGTGTGACGGCATGGGGCGTCCACGGGAGGGCGTACAGGTGGAGACGCCTCGCCCGGCGCGTCACTGATCGTGGGCAGCCCGAAGAAGTCGGGGGCCGGTGCGACGCGTTGGGCGGGGATCAGGGGGCCCCGCCAGGGATTGTGAGATCCGGAGGGACCGGGTGGGCCGGCGAGCCGGGCGGCTCGAGCCGGTGGCGGTTGTGGAGGTGGTATCAGTCGTGCGCGGGGGCGAGTACCCGCGCCAGTGCCGGTTGCAGATCGCGTACGGCCTGACTGCTCCGGAACCGGGAGAGTTCCCGCGCGAGATGCCGGATGTCGCTGTTCACCGTCGCCGAGGGCACGGTCGGCATCACCCCCAGGAGCTCCCCGGCGATCGTGCACGCGTGCTCGACCTCTCCGGAGGCGGCGTGGGCCAGGGACCTGCGGAAGCCGTACCGGGCGCGAGTGCGCAGCGCGTGCGGCGGGAGCCGCAGGCACTCCTGGTCGAGGATCTCGGCGGCGGCCTTGGGGCGACCGAGGTCGTACAGGCACCAGCCGGTCGTCATGGCCGCCGGATCGCTCACGTGAGTGGTGCCGATCACGGGTTCGGCGCCGCTGCGGGCGTCGTTGCTGTCGAGCAGTTCCCGCGCCTTGTCGAGGCTGCGGAGACAGTCGCGTTCGTCGCCGACGAGCGCGTGCCCCTGCGCCTCCCGCTGGGCTGCGAGTCCCCAGATGCGCGGCGGAAGCCCGACGCTCTGGGCCCGGCGGGCCAGAGCGACAGTGCCTGCTGCGTCCCCGCCGTAAAGAGTGACCAGGGCGCGTCGCACGAGCGCGTAGGAACCGAGGTGCGGATCGCCGCCGGCGCGCGCCAGTTCGGCGGCCTCATGGGTCCAGCCGAGTGCCGCGTTGCTGTCCCCGGCCTCCTGGGCCATCCAGCCGGTGAACTCCGCGAACCGCGACGCGAGCAGGAGCATGGGGGCCCGAGTGGCGGACGGGGCATCGGCGGCCAGCCTGACGACCGTGCGCGTCTGCGTCTCCAGCAGGGGAAGCAGGACCTTCGGTGCGGTGGACTGGCCGAGCTTTCGTAGCAGGTCGAACTGCGCGCGGAAGGAGGGAAGGAGGGGGCTGGTGGCAGAGGACACCTGACCGCCGAGTTTCAGGCCGAGGTCGATCAGCGCCCCCGTGCCGGCCGAGAGGAGTGCCCGGCGCCCCACGAGCCAGGGGCTCGGAGGGCTGGAGGTTTCGACGGGGTCCGAGTCGGTCTCGGGACGGACGACCAGGCGCTGCAGCTTGCCGTCCGCGCCGAGGAACGCGTCGCACCGCCGGGCCAGTTCGCGGGATGCGGAACGCTCCCCGCGCTCGACCTTGCTGAGATGTCCCTTGTCGTAGTTGAGTGCCACGGAGAACTCGGTCAGAGTCAGTCCCGCTTCCTGTCGTAAACGGCGAAGCTCCGGGCCAAAACATAAAGCTGTACTCATTACTAACCTCCCCTTGAACAGCGACCGCGAGAGCCGTGCACCCTTGCGGGAACTTTCGTTCGACGTTCACTGGTCGACGCGAAGACCGACGGCGAACACTCGCCGTGACGGGTTCGTTTCGCTTCGCATCCGAGAGTGAGTTTGACACGAGACGCGCCTCGGGAATCGGGGTTCGACGGGGTTGCCCGTTGCCTCTTCCGTTCTCTGTTGCCCCCGCCTGATCCTTGCCGTGATCGGAGTCGACCGTGATCGGGACAAAGCGATCGAGAATGGCAGGAGGTGAGGCTCTGTCGATCGCGATGTGGAGGGGGTCGTGAATCGTTCGGTGCAATTCCTGATCAAGGGAGATGTGCCGATGGGTGGCGACGGCGTGGCCGGGTCGAGACTGTCGAGGTGGTCGAGCCGCGGCGGGCGGAGGCTGTGGGCGATCGGCTGCCGATGACGTCGCGCCCATTCGGAGTGCCGGCCTTGGCCCCTGCTTTCCGCGACCGTCCTGGTGTCGCACAGTCCTCGAAGGGCAGGGTCACGTCCCGTGATCATGGGCGACAGTCCGCGAGATCGTCTACTAACGTTTATGTTACTAACATCGTCGTTAGTGTCATGGATGGAGGTCGGTAGACGTGGTGGACTTTGTAGGTCGTCGCCAGGAGCTGGCGACGCTGGAGCGAGAGCTGCAGAAGGTGGCAGCAGGGGTTGGCGGGGAGCGGCCCGGGCGGTGCCTGATGTTGCGTGGGCGGCGACGGGTGGGCAAGTCACGACTGGTCGAGCGGTTTGCGGAGCGTTCCGGAGCCCCGTTCTTGTTCTACGCGGCGACCGGTGCGTCCCCCAGGGACGATCTGGCACGGCTGGCCCGGGACGCCCAGGCGTCGACGCTGCCGCTGGCGGGGCTGGTGGCCAACGCGCGGCCGGAGAGCTGGGATGTCGCGTTCGATGTGCTGGCTGCGGTGCTGCCCGCCGACCGGGTGAGCGTGCTGGTCATCGACGAAGTGCCGTACCTGATGGATGCTGATGGCGCCTTTGAAGGGATGCTGCAGCGTGCCTGGGATCGGGTGCTGGAGACCAAGCCTGTGCTGCTGGTCCTCATCGGCTCTGACCTGTCGATGATGGAGGCTCTGAACAGCTACGGACGACCCTTCCATCAGCGAGGCCGGGAGATGGTACTGGGACCGCTGAACCCCGCTGAGGTGGGGAGGATGCTCGGGCTGGATCCGGCGGAAGCCTTCGACGCCGCGCTGGTCACCGGCGGGCTACCGCTGATCTGCGCGGAGTGGCCGCGGGGCGCAGGACTGTGGGACTTCCTCGGTGAGGCGCTGAGCGACCCGGTCTCGGCCCTGCTGGTGTCGGCCGAGCGCTCGCTGGCTGCCGAATTTCCCCCGCAGGCTCAGGCGCGTACGGTGCTGGCGGCTATCGGCAGTGGCGAGCGGACCTTCACCAACATCGCCCGTGCGGCCGGCGGAATCGGGGCCACGCCGCTGCAGCGAGCGTTGGAACTGCTCACGGACAAGCGGATCGTCGCTGCGGAGCTGCCCGTATCGCTGCGCCCGTCGAAGGATCGCCGCTACCGGGTGACAGATCCCTACCTGCGGTTTTGGCTGCACCTGCTCGGCTCCTCCATGGAGGAGATCGAGCGGGGGCGGGGTGATTTGACCTTGGCGCGGATCCGGGAGAACTGGACCAGCTGGCGCGGCCGGGCGATCGAGCCGCTCATCCGTGAGGCGCTCGCCCGGATACTGCCCGACGACCAGCTCCCCTCAGCCCCCGCAGTGGGCGGCTACTGGACCCGCACCAACGACGTCGAGATCGACATCGTTGGTGCGGACCGCGCCCCCATTGCCAAGGAGCTGCTCTTCCTCGGTTCCATCAAGTGGCTGGAGCAGTCACCCTTCGACCGGCACGACCTGGCAGCTCTTCATCGGCATCGGGCCGCCCTCACCGACGAATCCGTTCCAGTCGTGGCGGTCTCGCGCAGCGGCATCGACTCTCCGGGCCCCGATGCCGCCTACGGCCCCGGCGATTTGCTGACCGCTTGGCCGCTGTGAGTGGCTGATTGCAGGTGAGGTACGGGAGTTGGTGAGCGCGATCAGGCCGCAGATGTTGCGGAGAAGTCCCTCGGACCTCGGCCCCTTGCCGGTTCCCGTGCCGGATGGGCGCCGAACCTGCTGACGCGTGGTCACCTGAGCATCGGTTCGAAGGAGGAGCCCCCCTCCTTCTCGTCGGAGGCGTGCGGGAGGAAGCCGTCGGGGACGGTGCGGGCGGCAGTGGTGAGGAGGCGGGTCAGGACTTCCTGCTCGGTGGCCGGGGGGAGCCGGAGGGCGGCGAGCAGTCGGTCGCGGACGTCGGGGTGGTCCGGGTGGTCGTCGAGGTAGTCGGCGTTGAGGGCGGGCGGGCGGAAGCCGGCCAGGGCGTCGTGCCAGGACGGGAGGACGATGGCGAGGGTCAGGGCCTCGGCCAGGGACTCGGCGATCAAGGACGCCTGGCCCTCGGAGTCGATGTAGAGGACGGGCCGGGGGCCGCCGGGGGCGGCTGGGCCGCAGAGGTAGTGGGTGCCACCGGCGTTGCAGCCGGCGACGGGCTCCACCGGCAGGCCGTTGGGCAGGGCGATCGACTCGATCGGGTCGGTGCGGGCGAGGTCGAACTCGCCGTCGCAGGCCAGGTAGGAGGCGACCGCGGGATGTGCGGTGATCCTGCGGAGCAGAGCGGCGTCCGAGAGAGCGGCCGGGGCGAGGGCCGCGGTGATCGCGGGAGTGAGGGGGAGTCCGGCCAGGACGTGACGGACGGCGTCGAGGGGAACGGGGCGTTCGTAGTAGTCCTCGAAGTGGGCCCGGACGGCCTCGGGGGAGCGGTCGGCGAGGAGGCGGAAGAGGAAGCCGGAGCCGTCCGGGTCCTCGCTGCCCGGCGGAAAGGCGATGGCCGAGCCGGTGCGCCAGGCCGTGTCGCCGGTCTCCCGCCACAGGCAGGCGGTGACGCGAGGGGCGTCGATCCCCTCCTCGCGGAAGGCGGGTTCGTCCAGGAGAGGGCTCAGTGCGGTGGGTACTTCGTCGATGACGCCGGGCCAGACCTGCTCGTCGTCCGTCCCGTACGGGCTCATTTCCGACTCGTGGTCGAAGCCGCGTATGAGCACGCCGGCCGGGGTGAAAAGGACGGAGAAGTCGTCTCCCGAGCCGTTCTCCATCAGGGCTGCCTCTTCACCAGCGCCCCAGGCCGGGTCGAAGGTGTAGCAGCAGAAGCGCGGATCGTCGCCGATCGTGGCGTCCAGAACGGCCAACGCGCGCAGATGGGCGCGGAGCTCGGCGGGGTCGGGGAGGCGGGCGGCGATTTCGTGCACGGTGCTCATGGCGCCATGGAAGCAGCCACCACTGACAGCGGGGCGCCGGACGGCCTGCGACCGCGCCGGCTCCGTCCGGCCCTCCGCGCTACGGACGGCGGCCCCAGGCGGAGATCAAGGGGGCGGTGGCCAGGTCGAGTCGGCCCGTTACGACGTTCGTCAGGTGGCGGTCGATCTCCTCGTCGGTGGCGAGGCCCTCCGCGACCAGGCGGTGGCGGATCTGGCGTACCGTCGCGGCCTCCAGCACGGTGCAGGCCGGGGAGGTGATCGGGAAGTAGGCGTCGGCCCGTACGTCTTCCAGGCCGGCCTCGCGCAGCACCCCGGGGAGGGTCCGGCCGTACGCGAGGTCCGCGCCGCGTGCTGCCATCAGGGTGCGGAAGCCGGACCGCAGGCGGTTGGCGAGGCGTTGTTCGGGGCCCGACTCGTCCGGGCACAGCAGCGGCTGCAGCGCGGGGTCGGCGTCCTCCAGCAGCAGCGCTCCGCCGGGGCGCAGGGCCCGGACCATGCGGCGCAGGGCCTCGGCGCGGTCGGTGAGGTGCACCAGGACCAGCCGGGCGTGCACGAGGTCGAAGCCGCCGGGCGGTGGCGGGTCGGCCGCCACGTCGTGGGACAGCACCTCGATCACGTCGTCGGCGATGTCGCGGGTCCAGGACACGTCGATGTCGGTGGCGACCACCGTCCCGGTCGGGCCGACCCGTTCCGCCAGGCCGAGGGGTACGGAGGGGCCGCCGGCGCCGACCTCCCAGCACCGCATGCCGGGGCCGATCCCCAACTCGTCGACGTGCCGGAACGTCACCGGGTCGAACAGCTCCGCCAGGGCCCCGAAGCGGACGCCCGCCTCGGACTGGCTGTTGTCCAGGAGATAGCCGCGGTCGGTGTTGTGTTCGGCCATGCGGCGATTCTGGCAGACGGGGACGGAGTGGGGAGGGGGAGCAGGAGCGGGAAGGGGGAGTGGAGCGAGGGGCTTCGGGATGTCCCCTCGCTCCACTCCGTGTTCCTCCGGGGCAGTGTTTCGGTCAGCCCTTCGGGGCGGTGAGGTAGGCGTCGATCACTCGCATCGCCTTCTCCGTCCCGCCCCTGCAGTACAGCCAGTGGCCCACGACGTCCATCGTGAACAGGGTCGCCTTCGGGAAGGAGCGTGCCATGCGGCGCGCGCCGGGCAGAGGGGTCGCCAGGTCGTGGGTGGCGTTGACCACGAGGACGGGCGGAAGGGGGCCCTTCGCCCGGGTGGGACCGGGCTCGGGCGGCATGGTCCAGCCCTGGCAGCCGAGGACGATGTCCAGCGACTGGGCGTTGTGGCGGACGTGCGGGGCGGCCTTGGCGACCCGCTTGAGGATGGCCCGGTACTGGGCGTGGTCGCGGATCCGGAAGTCGTAGTCCCGGCACAGCACGAGCCGCGAGGCGATGTCGGTGCCGACGTCGGCGGGGATCCAGCCGACCTCGCCCCGGCCGGTGTACAGGGCGGCCAGTTGCTTCGCCGTTTCCTCCCGGTCTCCCTTGCCGAGGGCGAAGGTCAGGAAGTCGGACAGCTGGTCGGCGCCCACTTCGGTGCGCGTCGGGCCGTTCGGGCCCGGATCACGGAGCGTGCCCGCGTCGGCGCGGGCGAACAGCTCGTCGGTGACGGCGACCAGGGCCTTGCCCCTGAGCGCGCAGGCCGTGTCCTTCTCGCACCAGGCCGCGAGCCGCTTCAGGGCGTTGTCGATGGTGACGCTGCCGTCGGTGAGGTAGCGCTCGGCGTTCGGCCGGTCCGGGTCCATCGCGCTGTCCAGGGCCAGCGCGCGGAGCCTGCCGGGGAACAGACGTGCGTACCGTTCGCCGAGGAAGGTGCCGTAGGAGTGGCCGATGAAGCTGATCCGGCGCTCGCCGAGGGCGGCCCGGATCGCGTCCATGTCCCGGGCCACGCTCTCGCCGTCCATGTGGGCGGCGAGCGGCCCCGTCCGCTTCAGGCAGCTGTCCGCCAGTCGGCCGTTCAGGGTGCGCAGCCGCCCGAACTCGGCCGCGTCGCGGGGGCGGGCCGGGATCGATTCGGTGATCGTCTCGTCGCAGACGGCGCCGCTGCTGCGGCCGATGCCGCGCGGGTCGAAGCCGATCATGTCGAAGCGCCGGAGCATGGCCGGGGTGTAGCCGCCGATGGGGTCGTCCGCGTACAGCGCGTCGTCGGCCCCCGACGCCCCGGGGCCGCCCGGGTTCGACATCAGGACGCCGATCCGCCGTGCGGGGTCGGTGGCCCGGTGGCGGGCGACGAAGATGCCGATCTTCGGGCCCTTCGGCTTCGACCAGTCCAGTGGGACCTTCACCGTCGCGCACTGCGCCCGCGGGCTGGGGTCGGGGTAGGGCGGTTCGGCCGCGGGACACGTGCCCCAACTGATCGGCGGTACGGGGGTGGTGGCGCCGGAAGCCTTCCGGGCGACCGCCTTGTCATGGGCGGCCGGAGTGGTCGGAGCGGTGCCGGCGAAGGAGGAGGCGGACAGGGCGAGGAGAAGGAGCGCGGGAAGTACCCGGCGCCTCGGGGACGGGGACGGGGACGGGGGTGGGTTCGGTATCGGGTTCACGTGCGGGCTCGGGTTCATGCGCGTGACTGTTCCGGTCCTGTATGACGGTGCCTCCATGAGCACATGGTGGGAACGTAACAAGGGGCTCCGGCCGCCCGCGCGCCCCCACACCCCCCACATGCACCACCCCGAGCACGGTCGGCACGGCCCCGTGGCCGGCACGCCCGACTCGTGGTACGCCAAACGGGTCGTCGCCGTCGTCGCTGTGCTCGCCCGCCTGCACTAACCCGGCGCGCGCCGGGGGCGGGCCGCCGCGAGGCTGTGGGCGTAAGCGCTCCCGCCGTGCTCTCGGCGAAGACGAAGAAGGTTTCCCTGTGCGTTTCCATCGAATAGCGCTGTGGGTCACGGGGCCGATGGCCATTCCCCTCATAGTGGCGCCGGCCGGGGGGCCGGCGGCCGGTGCCGTAGACGAGACGGCTCCGGGAATCGCCCGTTCCGTACGGGCGCCCGCCGCCGTCCCCGGACCGGCCGTCGGTTCCGCACCGTCGTTCCCGGCCCTCGGGGCGACCTCGGTCTCCCTGGCCCGCGGCGCGCCCCGCCCCGCGATCGTGTCGCGCGGCCGGTGGCGGGCCGACGAGACCCGGCGCGACGCCCACGCCCACTACGCGGGAGGGGTGTCGGCGGTCTTCGTGCACCACACCGACACGCCCAACGGCTACGACTGCGCGGACGTCCCCCGCACCCTGCGCAATCTGTACACGGGCCAGACCCGGGACCGGAGTTGGGGGGATCTCGGCTACAACTTCCTCGTCGACAGGTGCGGCACCGTCTACGAGGGCCGGGCGGGCGGTGCCGAGCGGGCCGTCGTCGGCTCCCACACCATCGGGTTCAACCAGGGCACCACCGGCATCGCGGCGATCGGCACCTTCGGGGCGGGGACGCCCGTGCCGGCGGCCATGGAACGGGCGATCGCGGCCCTCGCCGCCTGGAAGCTCGGCCTCGGCGGCGTCGACCCGAGGGGCAAGGTGCGGCTCACGTCCACGAACGACAAGAGCCGCTACCCCAAGGGCACTTCGGCGGTCTTCGACGCCATCTCCGGCCACCGGGACGGCTTCGCCACCAACTGCCCGGGAGAGGCGCTGTCCGCGCGGCTCCCCGCGATCCGGAAGGCCGCCGCCGAACTCCAGAGCCGGTCCCGGCGCGCACCCGCCGGGGTCCGTCTGCCGGTGGGCCTGGGAAGTCTTTACGACAACGCGCATTGACGGGGCATCGGGCAATTTGTTCCGATCTTTTCCCGAAGGCCCCAAGGGCACTCCCGCCGGGAGGAGTGCTGCTCGGCCCGTACCACGGCTTCGGCAACAGGCTCCGCGCCCGCGGCTGACCTCCCCGCGTCCGCTCCGGCGGTCATCGCCGGGTGACGCGCAACTCCGCTACGCCCACGGGTTTCTCCGCGTCGTCGGACGTGACCGTCAGCCGTACCAGCCGGGCCACCGCCCCCGCCCGGTACGGCTGCCAGAGGACGCCGTCCGCCGAGACCTCCAGGAGGTACGAGGAGGGGTGCACGTCCGCCCACCGCGGCGTGATCGAGGCCAGTGCGTCCGCCCGCCCCAGGTCCACCGTCAGCGCGCCCGTCGCGCCGTTCGGGGACCAGGCCGTGACCGGGCTGCCGTCCACCGCGGCCACCGCGTACAGACCGGGGGCCTCCGAGGTGGCCGTGGCCGGGCGGCAACGGGCCGCGTCGGCGGTCCGGGCGAGGTCGGGGCGGCGGGTGGGGAGGGTGAGCGTGCGGTCGAGGGTGCGCGGGCCAGCGGGGGAGTGGACGGTGAAGGGGGCGCCGGAGGTCAGCCGCACCGTCGTCGTACGGGGCCCGATCGCGATGTCGTACGTACGGTCCCGGTGGCGCAGGCCCGTCAGGGTGACGCCCCGGCCCAGCTGCGGCGGCAGCATCGGATCGAGGCGCACGCCGTCCTCCCGCAGCCGCAGCCCGGTCAGGCCGTGCGTGAAGACCTGGAGGAAGCCGCCCTTCCCGGTCAGGAAGTCGTCGGCGGGGAAGCCGGCCAGCGGGTCCTGGGAGCCCGCCTTCGTGCCCCGGGCCTCGCTGAACAGGGCGTACGGGCCGCGCGTGAACGGGCGGACGGCGCGCTGGAGATAGGTGTACGTCGCGCAGCCCGGCTCACCGATCGCAGCCGCGCCGATCGCGTGCACCGAGTCGGTCATCGCAGGGCCGTCCGGGTCCGTGAGCGCCGCGTAGTGGTCGAGCGTGGCCGCGGCGGCGCCCGGCTCCATCGGCCATTCCAGCGGGTACATCAGCAGCACCGTGTCCGCCTGCTTGATCGTCGAGTCGTTGTAGCCCGCGTACTGGAGGAAGATCTTCCGCTTGGCGTCGTACGGGATGCGCAGCCCGTCCGCGACCCGCTGCCATGCGGCCGGTGCGGGGTGTCCGAGCAGGCGCGCCGCCCGGGTGGCGTTGCGCAGGGCGGTGGCCGCGACGGCGTTGGTGAAGACGCCGTCGGTGACGCCGTTGCTGTACTCGTCGGGCCCCGCGACGTTCCGCACCGAGTAGCTGCCGTCCGCGTTGCCGGTGGCCCGGGAGACCCAGAAGTCGGCGATCCCGCTGAGCAGCGGCCAGCCGTGCCCCGCCAGCCAGGCCCGGTCCCCGGTCGCCAGGTAGTACTGCCAGACGGCGAGCGAGATGTCGCCCTGGAGGTGGTTCTGGGTGAGGCAGTGCGGCGGGTCCCAGCTCTGGCACTCGGACCGGAGATCGCCCCGGCCCGCGCTCGTCCACGGATAGAACAGGCCCTGGTAGCCCAGCTCCCGGGCGTTGGCACGGGCGGCCCCACGGGTGCGGTAGCGGTACTCGACGACCGGGCGGGCCAGTTCGGGGCGGGTGACGAGCAGCCCCGGATACATCCAGATCTCGGCGTCCCAGAACACCAGGCCCGCGTAGTTGTCGCTGGTCAGACCGGCCGGTGCGATGCTGTCGCGGGAACCGGCGCGGGTGGCGGTGGCCAGCCCGTACTGGGCGGACCGCAGCCACTTCTGCAGCTCGGGACGGCCCGGCACCAGGACGTCGGCCGCCCAGACCCGCCGCCAGGCCTCGGCGTTCGCCGCGAGGACCCCGGCCCAGCCGCGCCGGGCCGCGCGCCGGGACGCCTCGCGGGCGGAGGCGCGCGGGGTGGGCGAGGTGAGCGCGGTGTCGACCCCGACGTACTTCTCGAAGGTGTACGTGTGCCCGGCGCGCACCCGGTGCGTACTGCGCGCCGCGACCGGGGTGCCGGTGCCGGCGTCCGGGGCCGGCGCGTCGGAGCCTCGGGGGTCCGGCTTTCCGGTGCGCAGGGTCTGGACGATCGCGCCCGCGGTCCCGGTGCCCAGGGTGCGGAACGTGCCGTCGTCGTCCAGGGCGATCCGGCGGGCGCCCCGCGGGTCGAGGCGGCCGGTGACGGTCGCGGTGCCGCTCCAGCGCGGTGTCATGCGCAGCCGCACCGCGCCCGTGTGCACGTCGGAACGGTCGGCGAGCACCTCGTACGTCAGGTCCGTCGCGCGCCCGTCGGCCGTGGTCCAGCGCAGTGACGTGCGCACCAGGCCGCAGCGCAGGAAGAGCGTCTGCCGGTAGTGCGAGATCCGGCCCGGGGGCGTGCCGGTGCCGTAGGTCTCGTCGCCGACGCGTACGTCCAGGGTCGTCCAGCTCGGCAGCGCGGCGATCACCTCGCGGCCCTCGGCCAGGTCCTTCTCGCGCCCGAACAGGCCGGAGACGAAGGCGCCGTCGTAGCGCGGGGTGAACAGCGGCCAGCCGGTCCGCTCGCCGGAGGAGGCGTAGCCGGCGCCCCTGGCGGGGACCCGGTGGCCCAGGTAGCCGTTGCCGACGTAGGGGTCGTAACCGGCCGTCTCCCCGAACCGGGTGGAGGCCGGTGCCCAGGCGGGGTCGGTGTCCCGCCCGCAGGCCGTGGCGGCCAAGGGCGGCGACGCGTGCGCCGCGGGTGCCGACGGTGCGGCCAGGGTGCACGCGACCAGAGTGCTCGCGGCCAGGGGGGAAAGGGACGTGAGGAGACGGATGCGCGAGAGGCTCACCGTACGAAGGTAGGAAACGCGGCCCGCGCGGTGGCGCACGGCACGCGGGCGAACGGCCGACGGGCCGGGGCGGGCCGGGGCGGGGAGGGGCGTGCGGCAGGAGCCGCAGTGCGCCCGGGGCACACCCCACTCCGGGCACACCCTGCTTCGGGCATGCCCCGCTCCCAGGAGCACCGGCCCCCGGGGCGCTCCCTGCTCTCCTGCTCCCCGGCACCTCCTGCTCCCCGTCCCCGCCCCCGGCGCCGCGATCCGTCGGGTCAGTTCGCGAGACCCGTCTTGAGGCCCGCGCCGCACAGCGGTACGACGACGCTCCGGTCCGTCCAGCCGCCGACCGCGGCCCAGCAGGCGACGCCCGTCGTCTCCACGTAGAAGCCGCGCGCGGCCAGGTCCCGCTGCGCCTCGCGGATCTGGTCCTCGGTCACCGTGAGGAAGGTGCCGCCCGATTCGCGCACCGCGGCCAGGATGGCGCGGGCGCGCGGCGGCCGGGGGATGGCGATGCCCTCGGCGAGGGTGGGGGAGAGGGGGCCGGGCGGGGCGTCGGGCAGTTCCGCCGCGCCCGCGCGGAACGCGGCGGCCAGCGGCGACACGGCCTCGGCCTGCACGGCGATCAGCGCCGGGCGCCTCTCGATCAGCCCCCGGGCGTGGAGTTCGGCGGTGGCCAGGGCCGCGCCGAGCAGAAGGGTGCCGTTGCCGACCGGTACGGCGATGGCGTCCGGGAGCCGGCCGCCGAGGTCCTCCCACAGCTCGTACACGTACGTCTTCGTGCCGTGCAGGAAGTACGGGTTGAAGACGTGCGAGGCATAGAAGGTGCCGGGGGCGTCGGCGGCGGCACGGGCCGCCAGCGCGGTGGCCTCGCGGTCGCCGGGGACGATCTCCAGCCGGGCGCCGTGGGCCCGGATCTGCTCGGTCTTCTTCGGGGACGTGCCCCCGGGGACGTACACCGTGCAGGGGAGCGAGGCCCGCGCGCAGTACGCGGCGACGGAGGTGCCCGCGTTGCCGCTGCTGTCCGCGACCACGCGCTCGGGCGACAGCCGACGGGCCAGCTCGGCGAGCATCACCGCACCGCGGTCCTTGAAGGACAGCGTCGGCATCAGGAAGTCGAGCTTGGCCGAGACGGTCCCGGTGAGCGGGACGAGCGGGGTGCGGCCCTCGCCGAGCGTGGTCGCGGGCGAGTCGAGCGGCAGCACCTCCTCGTAACGCCACAGTGAATTGACGCGCCCCTCCAGGGAGTTGGGAGAGAGGGTGGCGGAGGGTTCGAAATCGAGGTCCCAGGGGCCGCGGCAGACGGGACAACACCAGGTGAGAGCGGTGGTGTCGGCCCGGGTGCCGTCCTGCGGGCAGAGGTAGGTGGGCATGGCCGACAGCATGTCAGGAGTGTGACGGCGGAATGCCGATGGTGTGGCCCGCCCCACCGCACCCTTGTGTGATTCCCAAGAATCGGTCAATCTTTCGCTGTCGGCAGGGCCGTGGGCAAGCACGGGTCTCTTGACAGCTGATTGTCATGCCCATGCTTAACGGCGCCTGTTCCGTCCTGAACGGCATGTTCAACCCCCCACCCATGCGTCGTGATCGAGGAGGACCCCCCACATGTCAGTGACGCGTCACACCCCCCACGCCCGCCGAAGACTCGCCGCGGCGAGTGTCATAGCCGGTGCGGCTCTCGCACTCTCCAGCGCCGCGGTGTTCCCCGCCTCGGCCTCGGATCAGCCGGCGGAGGGGCTGATCCAGAACGCGGGCGCCCCGGGCACCATCAGCGGCAGCTACATCGTCACGCTCGACGAGTCGGCGGCCGACGCGGGCACCGCGAAGGGCCGGGCCGTGGCCAAGGAGTACGGCGCCAAGATCAAGAGGACCTACCGTTCCGCAGTCAACGGCTACGCGGTGGAGCTCTCGGAGAAGCAGGCGAAGCGGCTCGCCGCCGACCCGGCCGTCGAGTCCGTGGTGCAGAACCGGACCTTCAAGGTGACCGGCACCCAGCCCTCGCCGCCCTCCTGGGGCCTCGACCGGCTCGACCAGAAGTCCCTTCCGCTGAACCAGAGTTACACCTACCCCGACAAGGCGGGCGAGGGTGTCACCGCGTACATCATCGACACCGGTGTGCGGATCTCCCACAGTGACTTCGGCGGCCGGGCCTCGAACGGTTACGACGCGATCGACAACGACAACACCGCGCAGGACGGTCACGGCCACGGCACCCACGTGGCGGGCACCGTCGCCGGCACCTCGTACGGTGTCGCCAAGAAGGCGAAGATCGTCGCCGTCCGGGTCCTCGACAACAACGGCTCCGGCACGACCGAGCAGGTCGTCGCGGGCATCGACTGGGTGACGGCCAACGCCGTCAAGCCGGCCGTCGCCAACATGAGCCTGGGCGGCGGGGCTGACCCCGTGCTCGACGAAGCCGTGCGCAAGTCCATCGCCTCCGGCGTGACCTACGCGGTGGCCGCGGGCAACGAGTCGACCGACGCCTCCACGAAGTCCCCGGCGCGGGTCGCCGAGGCCATCACGGTCGGCTCCACGACCAACACCGACGCCCGTTCCAGCTTCTCCAACTACGGCAGCACGCTGGACATCTTCGCGCCGGGTTCGTCGATCACCTCGACCTGGAACACCAGCGACAGCGCCACCAACACCATCTCCGGCACCTCGATGGCGAGCCCGCACGTCGCCGGTGCCGCGGCCCTCTACCTGGCGGACCACCCGGGCGAGACCCCGGCCCAGGTCTCCGCCGGACTGGTCGCCGCGGCCAGCAGCGGTGTGGTGACCAGCCCGGGAACGGGTTCGCCGAACCGTCTGCTGAACGTCGGCAGCGGCTCGACCACCCCGCCGGGCGGCAAGAAGTTCGAGAACACGACGAGCTACTCCATCGGGGACTACGCCACCGTCGAGTCGCCGATCACCGTCTCCGGCGTCACCGGCAAGGCGCCCGCCTCGCTGAGCGTGGCCGTGGACATCTCGCACACCTACAGCGGTGACCTGACGATCGACCTGGTCGCGCCCGACGGTTCGGTCTACAACCTCAAGGCGCTCGGCGAGGGCGGCAGCGCCGACGACGTGAAGAAGACGTACACGGTGGACGCCTCGTCCGAGACGGCCGACGGCACCTGGAAGCTGCGCGTCAAGGACAACTGGTGGGGCGACACCGGGAAGATCAACTCCTGGTACCTGCAGTTCTGATGACTGACCGTCGGTGACCCACCGACCGGGCGGGGGGGGGGGGGGGGCCCCCCCCCCCCCCCCCCTTCCGCCCCGGGGGGGGCCCGGCCGCCCGGGTGGGGGACGGGGGGGGGGGTGTGGGGAAACGGGGGGGGGGAGGGACGGGGGGGGGAAAAG